>JAJQGL010000103.1 GCA_021200535.1 Clostridiaceae bacterium
CTCTTCCGCGGCGTTGCCCCCGGCTGCCACTATGTTGTCATTAAGGTTTTAAACCAACGGGGCGAAGGAAATACCGAGCAGGTTTTAAACGGCATTGAGTGGCTTTTAAACAATTATAAAAAATATGACATCCGCATCGTCAATATCTCTGTCGGCAGCACAAAGGGAAAAAACTTTGATGAAGAATCCCCGCTGGTCCAGGGTGTAAACCGCTTATGGAGCGCCGGACTGAGCGTATTTACCGCCGCCGGCAACCACGGTCCGGAGCCCTTTTCGATCGGTGCGCCGGGCAACAGCCGCAAAATCATTACCGTTGGTTCCTCTGATGTCATGCGCAATCAGAAGGAACGGGATTATTCCGGCAGAGGCCCAACACAAAACTGTATTAAAAAACCGGATATTGTAGCGCCGGGATCCCATATAACCAGCTGCTACCCTATGCCCTCCGGTTCCGCGCCAAACCACCGCTTCGCCCCTTACTTTACGAAAGAGCCGGTCGAACAATATAACGGCGCTTCTTATATTTCACGCACCGGCACCTCTATGTCAACTCCGGTTGTCAGCGGCTGCGTCGCTCTTTTGCTGGAACAAAATCCCAATCTGACCAATAAAGAGATTAAACTGCGGCTGCGAAATACCGCATTAAACCTTGGCTATACACATGCCAGGCAGGGATGGGGGCTGATTCAGTGCGACAGGCTGCTTGCACAGTAAAAACCCGGCTGCCCTATTTGACCGGAAAGCAAAAAAAGAGGATATAAAGCGATGCTGCTCCTTTATATCCTCAAAATAATACTTCCGTCTGCCATACGATATGATTTATCCGATACAGCAAAACTTAATTTTCGCTGTACCAGCCACATTAATTTACATTGTCACGCAGTACCTGATCGAGCTGGCGGATAAACTCGCCAAACTCATTTTTGGAAAGCTGGGCATTTGCTCCGAGCTGCTCTCCTTTCCGTTTCATCTCCTCATTGATCAAAGAGGAGAAAATAATCACCGGAATGTCTTTCAAATATGGGTCGGAACGGATCAGACGAAGCAGGCGGTGCCCATCCATCTGAGGCATCTCAATATCCGTGACAACACATGCCACATTTTCTTTCAGCGTGCCTTCTTTTTTGTATTTCTGTAAAATCTCCCACAACTCCAGCCCATTGTTTGTCGGCATCAGGTTGACATATCCTGCTTTTGTTAACCCATCATAAATCAAGGTGCTCAAAAGCTGGGAATCCTCCGCATAGATAATCGGCGCAGTGCACTTCTCCCTGCCCTCCAGTTTTTCTGCCTCCGAAAGGTTTATGCCAACCTCCGGCGTAATATCTGCAATAATTTTTTCAAAATCCAGCAAAATCACCAGCTTGCCGTCAAAATTTACAATCCCTGTCGCAACGCTCTGGCTGGCGCGGTTGACCATGCTGTCCGGCTTGATAATCCGCGACCAGTTGACACGGTGGATACCAACAACACCATGTACATGAAACCCTGCGTTCAGACCGTTAAAATTTGTGATCAGAAACATATCCTCTTTCGGTTCTGTCCTCTCCTGCATCCCGATGCATTTTGCCAGATTGACAATCGAAATCGTCTCACCGCGGGTGCTGAATGCCCCCTCCAAATTCGGATGTCCGTTTGGAATCGGAGTAAGCTCATGCCAGGTCAAAATCTCCCGTATTTTTGCTACATTAATGCCATAATAATTCCCCCCGACCTGAAATTCCAGAATCTCTAATTCGTTTGTTCCGCTTTCCAATAAAATATTTGTTTCCATACTCTCCTCCAATCCGTAAATAAGGGCACCATTCCGTCTGGCGCAACTTTCCTGCAGCATAATCGTTCCGGAAACCTTTTCCGGATATTTCCGCTCCACATATCTTTATATTACTATAGGGCATCTGGATTTGCAAGGGATAAAAAAAGGAACCAGCCTAAACTGATTCCATGCGTTTTGTCCCCGGCCTGCGAAAAACCAGGAGCTTTGTGCTCAGATAATTAATGATTGACAGAACCACACAAACCGTCACCTTTGCCTCAAGGCCTTCCACGCCAAACAGCGGCCGGTCCATACCCATCGCATAGAGCTGCGGCTGCGCCACCAGCTCCAGACAGCCTGTAATTCCTCTGGTCGTAAAAAAGGTAATAGCCTCCCTTTTTACAACACGCCACTGAAAGCACCGGCTTTCAAACACATATATTTTATTGACCAAAAATCCAAACAAAAGCGTTAGTCCCCATGAAAATGCGTTTGCAAAAAACATCGGCATCACGCGGATCATCAGAGCATAATCCAGCCAGTTCACAACAACGGAAGACACGCCCACTATACAATATAAGATAAGTTCTTTATGTTTTACATAAAATGTACTTTTTCCGGTTATCATAGGTACTCCTTCCTTTATCTGACTGATACGGAGCAAATCCAATACAACAAAACGTATTATACACAATCCCTTCCCATAAAATCAATATCATTTTTTTGCAAAAATAATGACTTTACTAAAGATAAAATTAAGCACAATCACTAAAATATTTGACAATATTTTCATAATCACGTCAGGAAAACCGGCAAGATCCACACTGACATACATGATAACCATATCCATGGCTCCGGTTGCAAGACGGCACAATACAAATGACAGGCATTCTTTTGCCGTCTGCACAAAGCCTTCTGTTTTGCTCTCAAACACAAACAGCTTATTTGTCACATAGGCAAACACCACGCTGACAATCCACGCCAGTCCATTTGCGGCAAGCGTATTCATGCATAAGATTCTTGCGCATACAAAATAGGCGGCAATATTTACCAGCGTTGTCAGCCCGCCAAAAACCAGATACAAAATTACCTGCCTGTTTTTCTGAAATAACTTTCTTATCGTATCCATTGATCCTTTTCCCCGCCATTTCCTTCTTTCACCAGACACCGGCTGCCTGCTTTATTTTTCCTGTTCCTCTGCGTTGTTTACAATTTCTTTTACAAGCTGTTCCACGTTTTCTTCCTCCGGCTGTGACTGCACCTTGTCCGCTGTGACCTGATCCTGCCCCACCCCTTCTGTCGACTCCTTTTTCAGCACCGTTTTTACTGTCATCAAAATCAGCTTAACATCTGTCCAGAAGGAATAATTTTCAATATAAAAAAGATCCAGCTTTAATTTGTCGTAAGGCGTTGTATTATATTTTCCATATACCTGCGCATATCCGGTCAGCCCTGCCTTAACTCTGGTGCGGAACGGAAACTCCGGCATAGTCTCACAGTATTCCCTGACAATTTCCGGCCGTTCCGGACGCGGACCGACAAAGGACATATCGCCTTTCATAATATTGAACAGCTGCGGCAGCTCATCCATTCTTGTTGCGCGGATCAATTTCCCGACCGGTGTAATCCGATCGTCATTTTCCTGCGCCAGCCTTGCTTCCCCATCCTTTTCCGCATCTACAATCATGCTTCGGAATTTGTATATTGCAAACTCCCTTCCATTTTGGGTACAGCGGGTCTGCGTGTACAAAACCGGTCCTCCGTCATACAGCTTAATCGCAAGCGCCGTCAGCAGCATAAATGGTGAGGCAATAAGAAAAAGCGGGACTGAAAGCAGCAAATCCAGCGCACGCTTTCCCAGCCGCTGGTCAAAGCTTAAGGTATAGCCCTTTGACAGCAAAAACGGCGTATCGAAAACATGAATACGGTCTGCCCCCATCAGGATAATATCGGACAGCTTTGGAATTACATAAGCCCGAATATTATGCGCATAGCAATATTTGAGGATATCATTTCTTTTTATGGCCGAGATATCACCAATGATAACTGCCTGGAAGCTGCGAATTTTTTCACTTATTTTTTCTATGCCCTCATCTACGTTAATCGCATCATAAATCGCATATTTATCCCTTCTGGCCTCCACCTTATAGACCAGATCGGCAGCCGGGCGTTCCCCATAAATCAAAAGTATCTTCCACGGCTGGAAAATCCGGTTATAAATTTTAATGATAATCACATTCCACACTGTAGAAATGAGCATTTCCGCCACCATGGCCCCCAGCAGGTAATATGGCGTTACAAACGAAAATGCCAGCAGGGAAACCACAATGTAAATCGCTACATTGGTAATAAAAAGGCTTAAATACTGTGACAGCAAAACCTCCATCCGGCGGAGCTGTCCGATCTTTAAGCTTCCATACATATTTGAAAAGAAAAAAAGCAGTAAAAAATAAAATCCAATAATTACATAATTTCCTCTTCGGTAAAAGGAAACCGCATTAAACATCATCTTCGAGTAAAATTCATACCATACATAAGAAAAAACAGCACTCATCAATAAAACATTCATAAATGACGCAAAAAAAAGTATTATTTTTTTATATGGGTCGTAATTTTTCATATTAAAACATTCCTCTTTATCTGCTTTCGTGTCTCTTCATCAGCTTATCCAGTCCCTGCTGCTTAATATTTTCCAACGACATAAAAATATGCCGGTTGGCAAGCTCCTCTGCCTTGTCTCCATCTTTACGGATAACCGCCTCAAGAATCGCCTTGTGTTCGTCGCTTGCGTTGCTCGCCCGCTCTCTGGATGA
>JAJQGL010000101.1 GCA_021200535.1 Clostridiaceae bacterium
GAAAACGAATTTAGCGGCGTAAGCTATCTACGTAATAACTTGTGATTCAGTGTTATAATAAAATACTCTCACATATTTGAAATAGACGGAATCCTTTTATTGTTATAAATGGTGTGGGAGGTTCTTACAAAAGAAGGGAGGTGAAGGACTGTGGAGAGGTTATATGCACGCCTTAAGAGAAAGGCTATCAGAGCAAATAATATCTATTTTTTGACGAATATTGTTTCCAATATCATAAAGATAATATTGGAAATTGCAGGAATGATCCTAAGCATCATCCTGATCAAAAATCTGGTGGTGAGGATTGTAATTGGGGTTGTCTCGGTTGCGGCGATGCTGTTGTGGGCCTTTGAAGATTCCCGTTTGGCCAGAGTGGAATTACTGTATGAGGAAGCAGGTCTGCCCTATGTAGTTCCTGAGTGGTGCCAGAAAGCATTCGACAAAGACGCTCAGCTGGATGAAAACAGAAGAGAGAAGCTGAGAAACAGGAGAAAAGAAGAGCAGTAGAAAATGTAGACCGGACGCCCACGCTTTATATTGACAAAAATGACCTGAAAAGTGTATAATTGAACAAATGTAACCAACAGACTTTTGTGAATTATGCACATATGAAGGAGGACAGCATGGCTTTTAATCCAAACAACTATAAGCCGGCCGCTGCCAGAAAACTTCCGGTTGTATTATTACTGGATGTAAGTGGCAGTATGGCTGGAGAGAAGATTGACACACTGTATGATTCAGTGGTTGAAATGGTGAACTCGTTTGTGGAGCAGGAGATAAAGGAGACAATTATCGATGTCAGCATCATTACGTTTGGCAATTCTGTTGAATTGCATACGCCCTACACCTCTGTCAAAGAGCTCCAGAAGAACGGAATTGGCAAATTTTATGCTTCCGGTATGACACCAATGGGTATGGCACTGACGATGGCGAAGGATATGATTGAGGATAAGGATGCCACACCGCGTGGAAATTATAAGCCTGCGGTTGTACTTGTATCGGACGGTCAGCCGAATGATTCCTGGGAACGGCCTTTGGATAGCTTTATACGGAGTGGGCGCTCGGCGAAATGTCAGCGATTTGCGATTGCGATCGGGAATGATGCGGACAGAAGTGTTCTTGAGCGGTTTACGGGGGATAGTGCGGCGGTTCTCTTCGCGGAAGACGCTTCTGATCTGGTGGAGTGTTTTAAAAAGGTTACCATGTCTGTTTCTACCAGAGCGACATCCAAGAATCCGGATACAGTTCCCAACCTGAGTAGGGCTTCCTTTGACAACAACAGCGGACAGATGGATGATGACGACGATCCTTATATCTGATGGAAGGAAGTGGATAATATGGCAATGGCGATTGGAAATCCGGATGAGCTGGATGCGTTTGCATCCGCCCTTAACAGCTATTTGAATACGATTGAAGAAGAGACGGATAGTCTGAATTCAGCCTTCCAGCAGCTGGGAGAATCCTGGCAGGACAGTCAGCGGGAATCTTTTGAGGAGACCTATAAGCAGTTGCTGGGCGCTTTGGCTGGTTTTAAGGAAAATGCTTCTGAGCAGATTCCGCATTTGCGTACCATGGCGGAGGACTTGAGAACATACCTGAACCGGTGAATTCGTTACGGTTTATGGATTGAGAAGTAACAGCTTTTGGGGTTGCAAAATGAAGGAGTAGCAGATATTTGGATTGAGGAGTGATATGGACAGCAGGGTTATGGTATTTGGACTGGAAGAGATGGTAAGCACGGTTGTCCGGCTGACTTCTCTGAACCAGCAGATCGGGGAACAGTGTGACGCAGCGCTTAATCAGATGGATAAAGTCCTCGAAGACTGCGAGAAGGAACTCCGGACCAGTGAAATGCTGTTGAACGGAGCCAAAGCGGAAGAGACCGTGAAGCTGGGGCTGCAGCTGAAAGCGGATGCCAGGATGACGCAGGCTCTTGCTGCAGAAGCCTCTGCCATCTCGAGCGGGAATCCCATACTCATTGCCTCCGCTGCCGCAGAGTTGGCGGAAGCCGGACGGGAATTGACAGAGACATGGGAAGCGTACCAGAAGGCCAGACAACACAGGGAGAGACTGGAGGAACGATATGAAAAGGCACAGCGATGTGTTCAGATTGCTCAGGATTCCCGGGATCTGCTGAGCGCCAGACTTACGTATTCCAGAGCCAGACTTACAGAGACATTTGAGAAAGGAAAAGGGCGTCTGCTTCAGGCACACGATGATCTGGAGAAATACCTGTCGCGAATAGCTCCGGTGGCGCTCTCTGAGGTCAGGCGTTTTTATTCCTATTCTCCAAAGGAAAAAACGCCGGTAACGCCGAAGGAGGTTCATGACAGACTGAATGTCAGTCCGAGTGTGTCTGACGCTACGTTGGAATATCTTTATTGTACAGATCCGAAATTTCACTTTTCGGTAGACCGGCTGTGTGCTCAGCTGGCGGATCCGTTGAATGTGTCTGCTGTAGAGAATAAGATCAGAAAAAATATTGTTGGCAGACTGTGCGAAGAACTGGTGATCAGAAGCTTTTTGCCTATGGGAGAACGCGTCGAGACACAGGCGGTGTATTATCTTGCAGATGGAAGTTACACAAAAGCGGATATGATTCTTTATGGTTTAAAAGAGCCTCTGATCCTTGGCCGAGGGCCGGGGATGGGTGCTCCCAAAGGGGGTAATCTGGGGATTGAGGTGAAATCAGGGAAGAAAGAGTATCTCTTCAGCCAGCTTGAACATATGGAGAAACAGGCGAAAGGCCATACCAAATGTGATATTTCCTGCACGGTGTGCACCCGGGATATTACCGATCTTCCACCAGAAAAGGAAAATCTGCTGCGAGATCGGCTGCGGACAGCTGGGTCGCCGTTGCTTGGTATGCTTCCATACAAGGAGGAGCTGGATCGTGCGTGTATCAGTTTTGTAAAATCAAAGGCGGAGAAGAAAAATGTTTGAGGATATAAGTAGTAATCTGAGCCAGACAAAAGATTCCTTTGACTCCATGGTGCGGGATCCATTTGGTGCTTCTATTGATGATACAGTATTTGAACCGGCGGATCAGGAACTTAGGAAGATGGAGGAAGCGAACCATGAAGCGGAGATGGCAATAAATGGTATCCGCCTGCTTACGCTGGAACTGAGAACAATTCTTTGAATCGAGGTACAGCGTTATTTCGGATAGATGAATAGCGGGAGAAAACGATGATGGACAGGGAATCAATCGAAGGTTTGCTGGAAAGCCTGGATAAAAGTATTGTGAAATACACCAGAAAATATGAAACACTGGATAAACATTTTAAAGACGAAAATGATCATGTCCTCAGCACAGAGTTCGATGAATATAAGGAAAGAAAAGATGAGATTGCGGAACAGTATACTGCTGAGACCTTAAATATTTTACAGCGCCTGGATGCATTATGCAAAACTGTGAGAAAGAGCCAGCCGGTGCTGGATGAAATAACCGTACCCCAAATGAATCGAAATGGGAGATTCCCGAGACGAATGGCCCTGGGAAAGCTGCATGTTCAATACAAAAATATCGATTTATATGTGCCCCAGATGTTTGAGTTCCCATTCAAAAAGCCTATGTATATCTGTGACACAGATCAGTGTGAGCTGATCCATAAGATTGTTCTGCGATTGTTGTATGCGCTGCCAATGGATAAACAGGAGTATTATATTTTTGACCCGGTCGGTTTGGGGAAAAATATGTATAGATTCAACCGCCTTTTCGCGAATGAGACGATTTTCCCTCACGGTAAAGTGATGACGGATATGAATGAGCTGAAACACACTCTCAAAGATGTCATGGAATACGTGCGGAATTTGTATTCTGATACCTTTCAGCTGCAATATGACTGTCTGGATTGGGACAGCTTTAACCGCCGGATGTATTCCCGAAACCGGCAGAGCGCAATGCTTCCTTATAAAATTTTTATCTTTATGGACGTTCCGGAAGGGATGGATTAGGAATGCTTTGAAATGTTTCGAAAACTCCTCTTCCATAGTGAAACCTGTGGATTTCTGGTATTATTTTCCTTTCAGGAATGGCTGCTGCAGGCAGAGGACAGCAAAATGAAAACACAGGAACTGGAGTTAAGAAAATGTGTAGAAGACAGCCTGCAGCTTCATACGATATTAAACAGGGATAAGTCTTTTTCTACTTATGAGACATTGCAGATCAAAAGTGTGGGTGAACTGTTTCCGGAGGCGGACAGGCTGAATGTTTTACTGCGCGGACTGGATCTGGCAGTTAGAGAAAAAGCGGAATCTTCAGATTCCTTCGCGGATATGCTTTCGAGAGAAACACTGTTTGACAGTAACAGTGAGGAAGAATTGCTGATTCCGTGCGGCAGCACGGCTGCGGGAGGAACAGAGATCCGCCTTTCCATTGGAGATCGGTATCCGCATTATCTGGTCGGAGGAACAACTGGCTCCGGTAAATCCAATTTGCTGCATATTATCATTATGAACGCCTGCTGGAATTACAGTCCGGATGAACTTCGTATATACCTGTTGGATTTCAAAGAGGGTGTTGAATTCAGTCGCTATACAGATCCATTGCTGCCGCATGCGGAACTGGTAGCTACAGAGGCGGATGTGGAGTATGGTATTTCAGTTCTTCAGCATCTCAATGAGGAATTAAAAAGAAGATACGACCTGATTAAGAAGAACGGCTGTAAAAATTTGTGGGAATACAGAAAGGCAAATCCCGGGAAAAAGCTTCCGAGACTTTTGGTGATTATTGATGAGTTTCAGGTACTGTTTCATAATGCCAGCAGGGGAGAAGCAACGGACGCTATGCTGAATCTTGCCAGGCAGGGAAGAGCGTGCGGAATTCATCTTTTACTGTCAACGCAGTCTCTGAAAGGGGTGGACTTTGGCTCTCTGGATGCACAGTTTAGCGGCCGGATTGCATTGAAATGTTCGGCTGAGGATTCCAGGCAGCTGCTTGGCAGCATGTCTTCTAATAATGTGGCAGCTTCTGCGCTGGAGGTTCCGTATGCGATTCTGAATACTTCTCAGGGAAATATGTCCGGTAATGTGAAATTTGCAGTACCGGAAGCGAAAACACAGATTATGCTGGAGAAGCTGCAGGCAATTGCCGCTGAGTGCGCATGCAGGAGGCTATCTACACAGACGAAGATATTTGAAGGACAATCCTTTCCTGCCTTCCCGGATGAACGATTGTTTGCCAGTCCATCCGATCTGGTACTTACACTGGGAGAGTCTCTGGATTATGAAGCAGGCGTTGTAACTATTGTACTAAAAGATGCGCCTGACAATAATGTTCTGTTTTGTGGAACGAATGAGCAGATCCGGAACGATTTTCTGGAGGAAATACAGATGTCAGCAGCAGGATGCGGCTTGTGTGAAGAGCTCATTTATATCGGGAACACTTTTCTGGATAGTACCTCTTGTTATGGGAGAAGGATTCCTGTTGTCAATTTCAGCAGCACAAGAGATTTTATTGACCAGTTTAAAGATCATCCGTTTGACAAAAAACGCCTGCTGATACTCGATAAAACAGATCTGAAAAAAGAAATAGGCTTAGTTTCAAGCTCCGGGTTTTTGGGCAAACAGAATGAGTATTCGGAATGGTTCAATCGGTATATGGAAGACGCGAACAAAAATGGAAGCCATATCCTTGCTTTTTATGATACAATGAACAGACAGAAGGCTGACCTGGATAAATTGAGCAGTTTTCTGTATCGTATCGGATTTGAAACAAGCAGCAATGATAAATCTGCTCTTGTAGGAGGCTTCTATCATGATTTGGCTGATCCGAAGAAGAACCGGGCATTTTTGGTGGAAAATGAATCCCTGCGCGTGTGGTTCCGGCCATACAGAAAATAAAAAGGATTGAAGAGGGCATGTGCGATATTATATTAGTGGACTGTTCGGGCAGCATGGCGGAAATGGGTAAGGGTTCGGTTGTTAAATATGTTCTGCTTGCGGTGCAGCGGACAATGGAAAGCGAGTTTCCGGCACAGGACTATAAAATCCTGCTCTGGAATGACTCATTAGAAGAATATACGCCCGGGAGTTTTCCACGATTTTTGTTTTCGGGAAAGACGGAGGCGGATGTGCTGCAGCCGGTGCTGGCAGAAGTGCAAAACAGGAATCTTCTTCTGATCAGCGACGGAGAATATACGGATGAGTGCAAAAAAGTACTAAAAAATGCCAGGGAAGAAGCGTGGGTTCTGATGATTGGTGCTGATTGCAACAAGGCAAGACTACAGAGCACGTTTTATAAAGACAGGATCTATGCTGTGGAGGATGTCGTGACCTGTGTCCGGGATTTTTGTCAGTCGTAGATCAGAGAGGGTAAAAAATGCTATTAGACGGGATCTCAGTCAGGGGTGTGTATCATGAGGTAAATCAGGACAGTTTTGCTGTACAGAAACTGGAGCAGGGGTTTGTGGCGGTAGTCTCGGATGGACTTGGAAGTAAGAAACACTCTCAGGAAGGATCAAAAGCGGTCTGCGAAAGCACGGTCGAAACCGCAGAGCGCCTGGGCAGTGAGTTAAGAGTGATTTCTCCGGATGAATTTATCAGGCAGGTTCATGCGCTTTGGAAGAAAAAACTATCTGCATGTGATTTATCGGAGTGTTACGCAACGATGCTTGCCTTTGTGCTGTATGATGGGAGAGCGTTTGCGGTCCGGCTCGGGGATGGCTTTATTGCGGTGTGGGCTGATGAGGAGGTTTGTGTGCTTGTTGACGATAAGGAGGAGTATTTTGTAAACGAGACCGACTGCTTTACGGAGTCTTTACAGACAGAACACCTGGAAGCGCGGGAATTGGATATATCTGATTTTTATGGGGGAGTTATCTGTAGTGATGGTGTTCCGATCGGAATGATGCAAAGGTCGGAGCTGGCTGATTTTACGAAAGAATTTACGGACGGTTACGGTGCTATGGCGCAGGAAGAGGTATCTGCGGATATCTGCTTATGGCTGCGGGAATGGGTCGGCTCGGATGATAAGACGCTGGTATACTTTCTTGCGGAGAGGGAGCGGTAATATGGGTCAGCAGGTTGAAGATGTATATAGATACAGGCATAATACGACTACAGAGATTTCGAGAGGCGGGCAGGGAGTTGTTTATCGCACTCAGAATCCGGATATTGCGGTAAAAGTAGAACTGGACGCGACGGGAATGTGGGTGAATACAGACACGAGCCATAATGAAAAATTTGATGAGCTGAGGCTGCTGCCTATAGACGCAGGGACGCATATTACTCTGCCGCGTGCGGTTTTAAAGGATGTGGCCGGATATGTTATGGTGCTGTTGGATGACATGGGCTCCTTTGAAAAAATATTTGGTGAAAAGGTGGAATACGAGGGTGGCTACTGGGAACAGTACAGGGAACAGAACGAAGGATTTTTTGACTTTATCAGCCAATATCTGGGTACGGGGGGGGAATTCGACGCAGACTGGATGCATATCTGAAAGCTGCGTGTATTTTGGCAAAGCTTCATTCCAGAGGATTGGTTTATTGTGATTTTTCCACGAACAATGCTTTTGTTTCAAAAATAGAGGAAAAGAATACTGTGTGGCTGATAGACGCCGATAATGTGGATTTCCAGGAAAAACTGGCGAAAAGGAGTTTTTTTACACCTGGCTTTGGAGCGCCGGAGGTGGTAAAGGGGAAAGGCTGTACATTTTATTCTGATTCGTACGCCTTTGCGATCTCTCTTTTCTGGCAGCTGACCGGTAAGCATCCGTTTCGGGGAGCACTGATGTCCGATGATTCGGAGGATGACTTTTTGGATGAAGTCGAGGAGAAGGCCAACGCAGGGGAGTTTCCCTGGATTCTGGATTCGGACGATGATTCTAATTATATAGATGACGGCCTTCCGTGCGAGCTGTTTTTCAGTGAAGAACTCAGAGAATTTTTTGACAGAACCTTCTCGGAAGAGGGAAAACGAAAGCGGTATACCAGGCCTTCTATGTTTGAATGGTCTTACATGCTTGCGAAAGAACTGGATACGACGATCCGGTGCAGCAAGTGCGGAATGGATTATCGGGAAACACTGGAACAATGCCCCTGGTGTGATGGCAAAGAGAAAAGGATAACATTGCGGTCAAAAAAAGCGACAAAAAAAATATGGCGGTTTGCCCATGAAGTTTCCGATGAGGATATGATACGGATACCGCTAAGAGTCATAAATGGATTTGAATCCGATGCCTGTGACGAGAGGGCATTTAGTATCCGCCGCAGGAAGGACGATATTTTATTTTACGACTTTAATGAATTGTATGATTGGAGCGTTGCGCTCGGAACATCTGTTAAGGATGCAGCTTCTTTCACGGATGTGTATGGACAGGTATCCATACCGGACAGCTGCACAATCTGCTGTAAAACGAAAAACACCGGAAATACGATAATTATAGAGGCTGAAACAGGATGAAACTGACGGATTTTAGAACAAACGATGCTTTCACTCTCACAAATTTAAGATGCAGGCTGTCTCAGAAGCAGGTGCTTTTGTCGGACTCCGGGAGAATACAGGTTCTTGGAGAAAACCGTTATCGCCTGATTTCAAAAGAGGAGACCTATGATTTTTCACTGCCTGACGCCCAGGATTCCCGGATGCTCACGGATAAGATGAAGCAGTATCCTTATAATCTTGTGCAGGCTTCTTCTCTCGGAAATTCCAATGCCGATTTTTTCCTTCATGTTGTTTTTTTCTATGCAGCGCAAAGAGAAATAAAATTGAATATTATCCTAAATCAGAATGTAAAAGAGGAAATAGAGAAGGGACATTTCATCAGAAAGAGCAGAACGTTTGAGGAAGAAGTCCGGGATAATTTTTTGCTTTCAGACGGAACCAGCGCCTGTTATGCATATACAGCCGGAAAATACAGAAATATTCATGGAACAGAAGATGGAGATCCGGATACAGATGTGAATGATGTCCCTGATGAGGGTTTTCTGGAAGAATATGGGAACCTGAGGATATACGGAAGGGATTATTCTTTGCGTATAGAGGTAAAAGGCAGTGAGGAGAATCCATGTCTGTACGCGGTATCTTTGAAACGTCTTTCCAGAAATGTTCCGCCGATGGCTCTTCGGATTGGGGAGCTGACATTCAGAGACGAAGAAACAGTCATTTCGGAGAGAATAAAAAATGAATTGAAAGTGACGTCAGGATATCTGGATATCTGGGACAACTATACAAGTATAGAGGGAGATTTTCTGCTGAACAGGGCGCGGCTGGCCGGCCTGATCGAGCTCAATCGAGACAAAATTAATGTCGGGAATGGAGGTCTGATTGTCTATCCCAAAGATTTGCGGGAGGAACAGCGGCAGATGATAGCAGAAGGCGATTACCTGTTGTTTACGGAGGAAATCCCCGCGTATATTGCTGACAAAGATATGTCGTGGACAGAATATAAGAGCACACTGGATATTTCCGGTGGCGGAAAAATTGCAAAACGTGCATATGTTTCCCGAAAGATACTGAAGGTCGATCGAAGCGGATATTGGGTAATCGAGCCGGGAGAGGACGGCCGCCTGCCGGATGGATATATCACCTGCAGCATCGAGGGAAACATGCGCCAGATCATCCGGCGTGAAGCCGCGCGAGAGATGATTGAAAATGGAGAGGCAGCGTTTCCGGCACTGGGGATGCTGATTGAAGGGAAAAAGCCGGATGTTTTGATTGCATCAGGAAAACAGGGCAGGATTGAACCGATTACATCATTTGTAAAGGAAAAAATATTTGCGCATGAGCCGCGGCAGAAACAGAAGGATGCGATTTCGATTGCGTTGAATACTCCGGATATTGCAATTATTCAGGGACCTCCTGGAACCGGAAAGACCACAGTGATTACTGCCATCATTGAAAGACTGAATGAAATCGCAGATAAACGGCAGGATAACAGAGGGCAGGTGTTGATTACAAGCTTTCAGCATGATGCTGTCCGAAATGTGATCGAACGGCTGAGCATTAATTCTCTGCCAACGATTAAATATGGAAAACAGGGGGAGACAGATGCAACAGCGGAAAAAACCGTAGAGAACTGGTGCCGCCAGTATGCCGCAAAATTAAAGGAACGGAATCCTCAGATTCGTCAGACGGTGGAACAGAAAGAGTTTGAAAACAGATACAACGCATATCTTTCTTCTCCGGATGATACGAATGCGCTGGCATTTTTAAACATGGCAAAGCAACTCTGTACGGATCAATCCCTCCTTGCGGATATTGACGCGGTCATGGATGAAAAAAAGCTGGAAGAACAGGCGGATTCCCGGAAGTTGGTGGATAAAATCCGCAGGATTCGAATTACAAGGCCGGGGTTTCAGGATGATGGTGCCTGTACAGCAGATGAATTGCTGGCTGAGCTGGAAAAAATTATGCACCGGGAGACAGCAGAAAATAAAAAGATTTTTTCCGTGTTGGAAGAGGCAGCCGATCTGTGGGGGCGCGAGTCTGAGGTAACAGATCAATTGCTGCAGGATCTGGGTCAGGTACGGATGGATTTGCTGAGAAAATGTACGCCAAGACCAGGTTATCGAATTGAGAAACCCAGAGATGATATTCAGAATATTTATTTGAATTTACGCAGAGGATTGCACCGATCCGGGAATGACGTGGATGAAATATTATATGAGCTGCTG
Source organism: Clostridiaceae bacterium (assembly GCA_021200535.1). Lineage (GTDB taxonomy): Bacteria > Bacillota > Clostridia > Lachnospirales > Lachnospiraceae > Butyribacter. The sequence continues at coordinate 10,618 of JAJQGL010000101.1, forward strand.
AATGAACTGGAGAACAATGCCTCAGAGGTAGAGGAGACGGTTGCAGGCTACAATTACGTATATGCGGCTACTGCCCAACAAAGTGAGGGAACGGATATTCGCAGAGCAAAGAATGTGGCAAAAAACGAACATCCGGTGTATGACACTGTGATTATTGATGAAGCAGCCAGAGTGAATCCCGGAGATCTGATGATCCCAATGTCTCAGGCAAAACGGCGTATCATACTGGTGGGTGACCATCGTCAGCTGCCGCATATTTATGATGAAGAGATTTTTGAAAGTATGCGGGATAATGGAAATGAGGTTGGCAGAGATGTTGTCCGCATCAGTATGTTCCAATATTTAAAAGAGAAAGCGGAGGAATTGTATAAAGCAGACGGGATTTTGCGTACTATTACTTTGGATGCGCAATACCGAATGCATCCAATACTGGGGGATTTTGTGAATAAGAATTTCTATGAGCCGCATGGGGAGGGCTTTGAATCTCCGCTGCCAGCTGAATATTTTCGACAAAATCTTTCGGAAAAGCCATATCGATGGATTCATATGCCGAACAGCTGCGGTCCGGAAGAAAAAAGAGGAACCAGCCGACAGCGTTTTTGCGAGGCAGAGCAGATTGTAAAAATGCTTGAGAAGTATATCTGTTCGGAGGAAGGGAAGGATCTCTCCTATGGTGTGATTACATTTTACAGTGCACAGGCAGGTCTGATCAGGGAACTGTTAAGACGGAAGAATCTTTCTGAAAAGGTTCGTGTAGGGAGTGTAGATGCTTTTCAGGGAATGGAATTTGACGTGATTTTTCTCTCAACGGTTCGAAATTATGCGGGGGCGCCAAAATATGATGAGTCGCTGCTTTCTTTGGAGGAATCAGTTACGGATAAAGAAAGTGAATCCTACAGGGAATGGTATGCTTATAAAGAAAAGCTGGGGATGAGATATTACGGTTTTCTGACATCTGAGAACCGGTTGTGTGTAGCCTTGAGTCGACAGAAAAAACTGCTCATTGTAGTGGGAAACGCAGAGTTGTTTGCGGGTGGAAAGTGGGGAACGCTGGCTGAGACGTGTGTGCCCGCACTGAAGCATTTCTATGAAATGTGTATGGAAGGGGGGGACGGTGGAGAATGCCTGGTCCTAAGGTGATAAGCTTATTTCAGCAAAAACTTTTTGACCGCTGTTTTCTGAATGTTCCTTTGATTGGGAAACCGGTCCATCTGTTTGTGGAATGCGTCAGCTACAATCTGGAGATCCCTGTGAATAGCCAGAGTAAAAAAGAACTTGATATCTTCGAAGAAACGATTTTAAAGCTGGTTCCTTTGAAGCAGTGTTCTGCCGGTGAGCTGGCCGATTTTCTGTGCCTGAAAAAAGATCTGGTGAATTTCATTCTCATCAGGCTGACGGAAAAGGGACTGCTTGAGGATAATCAGACCATATCTGAAAAAGGAAAAGAACTGCTTGATATTCAGAAAAAAAACAGGAAAGAACTGGAATATCAACAGGGAAAGCTTTTCATGATAAAAAAAACAGGGATGATTTTACCTTATGTGCATATAGGAGAATTTCAGTCGGAGTATGTGGAGGGAATAGATGCGTCTTCTCTTTGGCTGGGATATGGAAGTGCCGGCAACCATTTTACGGTCAAAGGAAGCTATATTAAAAACAAAGAATATGAGAAACAGGTCAGCAATCGTTTGTCTCAGGGGATTGTTAAAAAAACAATTCGAACCTACAATAAAATTGCGAAAACGCAGGGGATCATGCCCATTTCATTGAATGACGAATATGGCATCCAGTCAGAGCGGGGAGAAAATATCTATTTTCACCTGCAGGCGGCAGTTCAGAGAGGCAATGTGGATGAAATCCTTTTTTCAGATGGGTTTGTCCCGAACCTGGATGGAATGATGGATTATATCAGTCAGGAAGCGCCTGCTCTGATCAATAATATAAAAAGCAAGGCAATAGACATGTCCGTTCATAACGAGGAGGCAAGTGCCGAGCCTGTTCATTCGGGAAAATATTGGGAGCTTTGTCAATTATATGAGAATACCAGAAGAATCCTCCCCTCTATGGAAGAGGAGGAGATGGCGCTGGATGAACGAGTCAGGAGTGATCTGAATCAAAAACAGATCATGATTAATTGCTATGGGATGCTGGAGTGGATCTTTTATTATCATCTTTTAAGGAACCCTTTGTCTGAACACTCATTGAATTTGCTGAAAAGACGTTCGATCAGTGAAAACGCGAGAACGATTTTGCAATTTGCTCGTGATCTGAATATCTCTTACGCAGATCAATGCGATAATCTATTCTCGCATCTGGATGAAAAAAGGATTAACCGGCTTTATGAACAGAAATCGCCGGAACTGTATGCCTGTCTTCCGCTGGCAATTGTGGAGGCAAAGGAAAACCCGGAAAGCGAGATGCATGAATTGATTCGCAATTGCCGTAGCTTTCTGAAATTCATTCATAATGTGAATAGCAATTGCGGGAATCTCCGGCATAATACAAAGGCGGATGTCTGTAGGTGGAATTCCGCGGAGGTATTTCAAAAGACGGTACAGATAATAGATATTCTTTTGCCAGAGATGAAACTGGATGGGGTGAATCCGACGAAAAAAAATGAGGACAGAGCGCATTCTGTGTTTGACAGCTCTCAGACAAGACTGTTAGCTCAGGTCAGTCTGGAAAAAAGATTTGGCTCAATCTTCTTTTTGTCTATGTCAGCCGATCTGAAGAATGAATGGCTTAGGATTTCTCCTGATAAAAAAGGAAGACAGCTTCCTGATTTTCGGGAATATATTGAGATTTTGTACAGGATTATGCAGTCAGAACTGGTAGAAGGTAAAAACGATATCAGAATAAAGGCTGATCTTTCAAAAAGCTGCGCACTGGCATTGGCAGAGAAGCGATATCAGAAAAAACTGCCGCCTTCTCTCAGCAGTGTAGGTGATAGCTTTTATGTGCATTCACTGAAACGGGAAAAGTCTACATTGGGAGCAGAGGCTCTGGTTTACTATACAAATGTAGACGACAGTCTGGCAGAGGCTCTTAACGGTGTGGAGTATGTGCCAGTATTGGACAGAATCCTTACATTACGGAAACACAGCAACCTGATCGCGTTAAATGAAAGTGAACAGTCTTTGAATGAACTGCGTGATAAGTCAATTGTTTTATCAAAAATAATTGGAGGATACTATGGCTGAGAATGAGGCTTTACAGATGAAGGAAACCGAAGAAAACAGGGAAGACATAAGTGTACGGGAGATTGCGCTACAGGAACAGGAAGCCGCTGCACAGGAACGGGAGACTTTTCTGCAGGAGCAGGAAGCCGCCGCACAGGAACGGGAGAAAGTCCTGCGGGAGCAGGAAACCGCCGCACAGGAATGGGAGAAAGCCTTGCAGGAGCAGGAAGCCGTCGCACAGGAGCGGGAGAAAGCTTTGCAGGAGCAGGAAGCTGCCGTACGGGAACGGGAGAAAACCCTGCATGAGCGCGAGATGGCAATTTTGGAAGGAGAGTCTGCCCTGCTGAAGCGCGAGGGGGAAATGCAGCGCCGTGAGAACGAACAGGAGGTTCTTCTGAGAAAGAGTAAAATTGAGGCGCAGAATGCAATGGAAGCAGAACTTGCCAGAGAAAGGGCGGATGCTCTTGTGAATCTGCAAAAGCAGATTACTCAGGAAAGAGTGGCATACGAAGAAGGTCTGAATCAGATAAGACAGGATCGAACTTCTGAAATGGAGGCGGTTTTAAAAGAAAAAAGCGAAGCCTTAGAGAATCAGATTTTTGAGAAAAAAAAGACAGTTGAAGCAGAGCTTTTGGATAAAGAGAAAGATCTGAGCGTACGGGAACTGCAGCTGGAAGAAAAAGAATTGGAAGTTGAAAAGCAAAAGCGTATAAGTGAAAGACAGAAAAGGAGACTTGAGGCAAAGGAAGAGGAACTGGAAGAGCGGGAGAGTGAACTTGCTCAGGAAGTGGAGAGGAAGTGTGAAGATCAAATCAAAGCCTGTAAAGCGCAGCTGAGCGAGAAAGATCGATCGCTGGAGGAATTGAGAGGGCAGATCAAAGCTCTCCTGGAAGAACAGGAAGCGGTGGAGAACTTTAAAGTAAGCCTCGGAGAAAATCCATCCCTTATTCAAAATCGTATTCGTAATTTAATTAGCCAGAACGAACAGTTAAAGATGGAACTGGCGAAACGACCGACGGAGGATATTCAAAAGGAACGGGAGGAACTGGACGAAAGCTGCAGAGGGTTGCGTCTGGAGGTAGAGGACCTGAGTGAAAAAAACAGGAAACTTGAAAAAAAGAATGGCGAGCTTGCCCGTTTTGAGGTGGAGAATGTTTCTCTCAAAAGCAAAACCCAGGAATTGGAGTCACTTGTTCAGGAATTACGCGGCCAGAATGATAATTATAAATCCAGAATTGCGCGGCTGAGTGTATCAGAAGCAGCATTATCGGACAGAGACCAGCGCATTGCAGAGATTCGAAAGGGATATCTGCCGCCGATTACCTCACCTGTGTATGCGATGGAATTATCGGAAACAGATTGGCTGGATTTTATTTATAAACAATGTGACTCTTACGGAATTCACTTTCCGCAGAGAATTCTATACGCGTTCCATACAGCGCTGAAGATATCCGACTGGTCGTCGATTACGGTACTTGCGGGTGTGAGCGGTACGGGTAAATCAGAGCTGCCCAAGCTGTATGCCGCGTTTGGGGGCATGAATTTTATTAATGTTCCAGTGCAGCCCAGCTGGGACAGCCAGGAATCCATGTTGGGATTTTTTAATTCCATTGACAACCGGTTTGAACCGGAACCGTTGCTGAGATTTCTTGTACAGTGTACGGAAGATCCTGATTTTAACAAGTATATGAGTATTGTTTTACTTGACGAAATGAACCTTGCCCATGTGGAGCATTATTTTGCTGATTTTCTGAGTAAGCTGGAGACGAGGAGGGGTACAAACAAAAGCAATCTGCCAACAATTGAAGTCAAACTGGGAGCCGGAGTGGAACCCTATCAGCTGAGACTGGAGCGGTCAGTATTGTGGACGGGAACCATGAACCAGGATGAAACGACAAAGTCACTTTCAGATAAGGTTTTGGACCGTGGTCTGGTTATCAATTTTCCGAGACCGCGAACGCTCAAAAGCAGAACCGAGATGGGGATTCTTGAGGAAGTGGTAAGAGATACCCACAGGCCGATGCTTACCAGGAGAAAATGGGGCTCTTGGGTTGTGAGGAATGCCAGCCTGCAGGGGGATCAGCTGAAAGAACTGGATGCTTACAGGAACATTGTAGAAGCAGTCAATGAAAAAATGGAACATATTGGCCGCGCACTTGGACACCGGGTGTGGCAGTCGATTGAATTCTATATTTTGAACTATCCCAGTGTTGCAGCTGAAATGGGGAGTATCAACCAGAATTCTCCGGGAGAAATGACTATGACATTGCGCGGAAATATGAAAATCGCGTTTGAGGATCAGATTGTACAGAAAATCATGCCTAAGCTCAGAGGGGTGGAGACCAGAGGTCAGGGAAAAAAATACCTGGAGGAAATAGAACAGCTTTTGGAGAACAATGGCTTTGAGCAGTTGAAGGATGATTTCAAGATTGCCTGTGAACAGGGGTATGGTCAGTTTATCTGGAGCAGCGCGAAATACATTGAGGCGGATGATTTGAGAAAGGCAGAATCGATATCCGCAGATGCAAATGAACAGAAACAAGATGCCGGGACGGAATGAGGATGACGAAGGACGTTGAGCATATGAATCCAATTGACAGTTATGAGAAGTTTTGTAAAGCTTTTGCCGGTACCTCAGACGAAAAAAAGCGTGCGGAGCAGATGTTGTTTCTGCGGGACTGGCTGATTCGAATCACAGAAAAAGCCGAACAGGGAAGTATGGATTACAATTTTGACCAGATGGTGCTGGATGGTATGTACAGAAACCTGCTGTGTCGGCAGAAGAAGGATTATCTTTCCCGGATTGTGGATAACAGTGTGGCTGCTGTGGGAAATATTTCTGAAAATCTGCGCGAAGACATCATCCGGGAGAACGTAAAACTGCCGGTATACAAGGTACGGGAGATCAACAGCTATGGTTTGAATTGGCTAAGCAGACAGCCGGGAAGAACAATAAAGGAGAAAATTTCAAGTGCAAATTCTTCCATGATGGCCGTACAGAGGCGAATGACCGTGGATACCGGAGAAAATCGGCTTTACTTCGCTTATCTGAGAGCATTGGAGGAGCTTTTGTTATGTAAATCAGAATGTTTCCCGGATTCTTATCTAAGGATAGAGGAAGAAGAATTTGCCTCTCGAATCTCCAGGGTTATAAGGGATCCTGATTTCGAAGAGGTGCGGCGGTGGGAAAATATGCCGCCAAATAATACGCTGCTTTCGGATCAGCATTACAAGGTAATCTGGAAGAACTGGAATGAACTTAGAAGGATAGATGAATTTATTCGTGACGATGATAAGTATATGTCTCAACGGATGTGCACGGTTTTCCTGACGGAATTTCTGATTCATGCCAGCCGGTATTTTTCCTTTCCGCAGACTCCGATTTTGGCTCGTTATGAAGAATTTCTGGTTTTTGTCCGCTGCAAACTGTTTTTTGGGGTAGATCAGTATGGTGAAACATTGTATCTGCAACATAATAGAGGCGACATGAAAGTCAGATATAAAAAGGCATCTATTAATTTGCACTTTGTGGATGATTCATTACAGATTACGGTAACCGGGAAAAAAGAAAAGGATTTTTCTTTAAATGAAAACACATTTTACGATGCTGTCAGATTTGTGCTTGACAGACTGGGATGTCGGGCGGAGACTGGCTCTGAGGAAAACCTGCAGGACAAGACTGAGCGGACAATTGACCCTGTGGTGAGAACTCATTCTGTTGCAGTGGATCTTTTTTCCATCCGTCCATGGTTTCTCACGGATGATCTGACTCTTCGAAAGATGAAGGCAAGACTGCTGGGTCAGACGCATACGTTATCCCGGGAGGACGGGAAGGAAGTTTATCATCTTTCCTGTGAATGCTCACGAGCAATTTTACTCGGAGAATTGCCTGACGAGCACATAGAGACATATACGGTTGCGACATCTGTGGAAGATGGTTCCGATCATCAGATGGCAAATCTGGTGTACTTATTGGAAAAATATATCCGTGCTCATACATTTATCTTTATGTTTCCGGATGCATATAATGAGTTTCAGCTTAGCCTTGTGTACAGAGCGGCAAGACTGGTGTTTCAGGAAGTACGGTCTTTTCCACGCAGCGTTGGAATCGCATTTTCATATATGAATTCGCCGGACTTTCGAAAAGCATTTGATGCTAATGATTTTCTTCTCATCGCTGATTTGACAGGAGAGATGATCTGTCTGACTTTGCTTCAGGGAATTTATGACGATGCGGTTTGTTCGGATATACCAGAATCCAGGGGAATCATGTGGGAAAGACATCCGGCTGCTGTTTTTTCAGTCTCTGACGAACTTCAGCCATTGAAAGATGTATTGCTTAGAAACGGTTGTATGGATAGCGAGGCAGTATACCAATTATTGGGCCTGAATGGGATACTGGATGAAAGACAGTCGCTGGCCTTTTTGTTTAACGGGAAGAAATCATTCCGATTGACAGATCAGGTCTGTGACACCATTCGGAAGGTTCGGCTCAACATTACTGGGAAAATCAATGATTATCTGCATCGGTATCGCCAGGTGATCCATAACGGTACCGTCCATATAATATCTTTGCAAAGGTTATTTTTGTATAAAGGAAATTGCGGGATTGATTATTATAATTATGAACAGGCATTGGAGGGGTATAAATATTTTGAAAAAATGCAGGAAAAAACTTCCCGACCACTGTGGCGGGATCACCTGCCCAGATTGGCCATCAAGCGGCTGTACGGCGGTTTTGATCTTGTAAACAGAGAAACCGTAACGCCAGAGTTTCATGTGAAGAAACAGATCCGGATTGATAATACATTTACGCTGAAACGGGGAAGAAAGGAATATCATTTTGAACTTGTGCAAAATGATGCCAGCCAAAAGACGAATTATGCGGCAGTGGTGAAGCACGCAGCCTTCCCATTGGCTCAGGATACGGAGTGCAGACTGGAAATGACTTATCAGTATGGAGAGGAAGAACCATATCAGCTGTTATTCCGCCCGATTCAAAAGGATGCTGGCTTTTCTGAGGCAAAAGTGGTCTGGAAAAAAATCACGGAGTATCCATACAGAGGCCAGGTGTACCCGGCGGGTATCCCTGCATCGAAATGGACGAATCTGCTTTCATTTTATGGAAAAAAAGGGAAAATTAATCTGGCTGAAAAGCTGATTGAAAAGCTGGATCTGATCGCGAATGGATTCTATTCGATCGATGTCAGCTGTTATAAAATCCAGATAAAGGGTAAGCCTGGATGCCGGTATTTTTATGTGAATCAGGAAATGTTCGGTCGGCCGTGCAGAATTTGTTTCTCAGAAAATAACTTCGAGGAAAGCTGCAAAAAACGAAACCAGTCGGGAGCGGGAGTCGAAACAGTAGATATGAATAGCCTTGACTTTCTCACATTCTACCTGAGTGAAGAGAGAAATGCTTCAAAGAAGAATCGATATTCTCTGAATCTGTCCAGGGCAAAAACCGCTTATTCTACTGCCATCTGGAGTAAGAATGGGATTGGATTTGCCTGCTATGCCTGGATGAATATAGATGGGAAAAATCAGAAGGTTTCGTTTTTTGAAAATCAGTTTGATGATCCAAAGCGATTTCATCCTGGAATTACGAGGGTTTCTTTTGAATTGGAGTGTCGGGATGGAAGGTACAAAGCAGTAAATATTCATAATGAAGAAGAGAACACGCCCTATGTTGAAAAGAAAAAATATATAGCGAAATTTATTCGGAAAGGAAGACGGCCAGGTTCCGCACTTTTTGATAAATGGATGTATTTTTTACTGATTACGATTTATTCCGGCGGAAATTCTGTTTATGACAGAGAATGTCCGCAGGAACTAAGGACAGTGTTGGAACATTCAAGAGACAACTGGATCCGCAGCTACAGGGAATGTGATGAAAGCAGAGGAGCTTTGCGTATATTTAATTATCTTTCAATTGCCGCAGTGGATGTAGGGGATGTGTATTTTGAACTTGCGTGTGAGCTTTTAGAAAAATATCAGTATGACTATAATAAACTGACAGGCATGGGAATGAATGCGAATATCGGTTACGCGCTTGGAGACTATACCTCTGCTCCGCAAAAGAAACTGTTTAGCAGAATCTTGAAGTTTTCCAATGAGGGAATTATCTGTATTCTCTCCAAAGCAATATGGGGAAATGAAAATTTTATATGGAACCTTCCGGCATCGGTTACTCTGGGTTATTTTGAGATCGCGGTTGATTATGCGGATCGGCTCCAGAAAAGCATCGAACAGAAGGAAAAGACAACAGACAAAAAGAATGCTCTGTTGAAGAAAAATAAGAGCATAAATTGGATGAATAAGACCAGGCTGGTTATGTGTCTGGAGTATATTCTGGGAGTCTTCCGGCTGCGGAAATATGGAGATGATGGGATTGACTGGAAGCTATCTTTGAATAATAAAAAGGTACGTCAGCTATATGAAATGGTTGAGAGAATGATCGTATCAAAAACAGAAATCTTTTCTTTCCTGAAGCTGGACGTGAAGAATAAGGGAGAATTACAATCAATTCCGGATCTCTTGTATGCGTTACTGTTTTATATAAATGGAGAGGAGGAGGAGGCAGATATTTCCATATCCGGATTGAATGTGAATGAACTGGATATCTGAATGGCGTGATTCATCTGAAGGTTTAAGCGATTATTGTTAATACTAATAATTGTTCGGTTCTTTTACAATTGAAAAAGGACGAAATGCACAAAATAAGTTGATTTGTCACAAAACTAATTGTATAATATACGAATACGCACTGCTTTTGTGAACAAATTTATAAACAAGGTGGGAAGGAGAGTAATGTATGATCTGTGAGGAATCAATAACTCAGAACGCAGAGGAAAATGTCCTGATTCTTACCCTGGGTGTGGGTACAAATATCCGGAAATCAGAGTCGGAATCCGGTGTGGCTGAGTCAGATGCAATAGAGCAGAAAAATGCCTGGATGAAGGAATGCTTTGAGACGGGCAATCTATTTTGCTACCGGGAGACGTTCTACTCCGTTCAAAACGCTGATGGTTCGGAAAACGTGCAAAAATCGGAGTTCGTCGCTGAACCTTTGGTTCGGCTTGTGAATCCGGATGAGATTTTTATTATTGGAACTGTGAAATCTTCCTGGTCTAGTTTTTACAACAAGTTTGCTGCAGAGGAAAAGAAGTGTTTTGAGCATTATCGAATGCTATTTGACATTGAGAGTGAGCATGGGATGCGAACGGAGACGGAAAAACTGAAGTCTCTTTCAGATATAATTGCATCCATTTACCAGAAAGATGAGGTTCTCGCTTCTGTGGCGGGGCGATCGGTTATGGTACATATTCTTCTGACAAGGTATGGGATGAATGATCGGGAGCTAAGAGATAATTATTCAATCATCAGCCAAATGGAAGAAGTATTTCGGGAAAATATAACATACCATATTTCCTTTGATATTACGCATTCTTTTCGATCGATGCCTTTTTACGACCTGGTAGTCCTGAATTATCTGAAATATACGACACGGTTTCAAATAGAGATTAGTCATGTGTATTATGGTCTTCTTGAGGTAAGCAGAGAAAATAACGGGATCGCGCCAGTGATTGATTTGAAAGATCTGGTTCGGATGCTGGAGTTGACTAATGGAATTGGAGAGTTCCGAGATACGGGAAATACAGTAGCACTGCTCGCAGAGCTTTCGGGGGATGAGTCAGAGCTTCGTAGTGCATTGGAAAACTTTGACTGGGCGACTCAGCTGAATGACTATGGCGGAATTATTGAGTCACTCAGAAGGCTGATGAGACTTACAGAAAAAGCACAATATGTACATAAAAGGTCGCGTTATCAGGATCTGTATCAGACGTTAAACCGTGTTTTATCAGAAAATTTTATTTCCGGGACATCTTTGGAGGAGCTGTGCAATATAGAGGCGCATCCGGAAAACCTTGGAGAACTTCAATTATGTATTTGCAAATGGTATCAGAGTCAGAATCGTTACGGACAAGCTGTATTGACTGCTCTTGAGGCGCTGAGAAGCTTCCTTACTCCGCTTTATCTGATGAACCAGAAGGCCGGCATGGATCTAAAAGCGTGCAGAAACGAAGGAAATCGTGGTGAAGCAGAAGAGCTTTTTCACAAAAATGTAAAAGCAAGACGAAAAAAATCAGAAGAAGGAGGCAACACTGGAAATTTATATGTCCCTTCTCATCCGGAACTGAACCGTTTGCTCTCAGAACTGGATGCTTTGTTTCAGCCGGTGAAAAAAATCAGAAACCGCTTTGCACATAATCTGGAGGGAAACCTTAGGAAGATAGAGTTTTCGGCTACGGCAACAGAAAAAGTGCAGGAGGGCGAAGCCGATGAACATGCGGTGCTTGAGACAGGAGCGGAATATGTCTTCTCGGAAGACAAAGCGATCATTGACACTTTTATATCTTATCTTGAAAAACTAAAGGAAGCGTTTCGGAATTCACGGGAGAAACTCGCGGCTGCTTACGCGGAGACGCCGGATCAGCCGAAAGAAGAGGTAGTTGAAAAAAAGGTGGAAGGTGAGAACGTTCGTCTGATTATTAGTCCGTATGGAGGCAGCGATGCAGAACTCTCTTCCAGGTATGAACGATATCTGGGTACAGATGAGATTAGCTATGATGTATATTATCTGCCGGAAAGCTTCCTGCAGACACTCCGAAAATGTATCGAAAAAGATAAAGCGGCGTTGGGAGGATATTATATCTGGCAGTATGTGCAGAAATGGTTTGAATCTCCTGGTATGGAAATCCTTCTGGACGGATTCGGATATTTTCAGAGCCTGTATTTTCCGGCGTATCTGCTTAGCTATGAGAAAAAGCGGGTTCGTCTGCTTTCTGTTACGAATATGGGAAAAGAAGAGAGTACAGGGATTATGGTAAATCAGATCCTGGCGAAAGACAGCGTTCCGACACTGCCTTACCGGGAACCGGATTATGGTACAGTTGCGAAGAGAATAAAAAGGCTGATGGATCAGATAAATTTAAATGAGCCTCCGGTGAAAATTCGAACAATGGAGAAAGAAACATCTGTTTTAGAATGACAGTTTTTACTTATAGTTTATTCTCAGGGTATTTGGCTGCCAAACAGAACCGCAGATACTCTGGAAGAAAAAATGGAACAGAAAATAAAAAAGACAAAGGAGGATTCTATGGCTAAGAGTCTTGTAGTCGTTGAGGTGTCACAGAAACAGGCATATATTTTCTCCAGCAACAAGCTGAGAGATAATATCAGCCGTTCCGCTGTGATTGCTTATGTGACTGGCAGTGAGTATTTTAAGAAAGCTGCTGCTGATCATTATGATGAAGAAAAAAATGAGGTGTACAGTGGAGGCGGACATTCGATTTTGCAATTTGCGAACCGAGAGCAGGCGAGAAGCTTTATACGGGCAATTACGCTGGACGCCAGAGTCCGTTTTCCAGGATTGGAGCTTTTTGCCACGATTTATGACTGTAAAAGTGAACCAACGGCAGAGGATATTTCCTCTTTGATGCAAAAGCTGGAAAGGAAAAAATCCATTCGACGTGCTTCTTTCTCGCAGGGCAGCTTTGGCGTAGAAGAAATGGATTCGTCGACACGGGCTGTCACGGAGCCGAAGATTAATGGAAGAAAAGTGGTGCTGCCTTCCCTCGAAAACGACGGAGATGTATATCCGCAGGGATTTGCGAAAGCATGGGAGTTTGAAAATCTGGGTGCAAGCAGGAACGAATCGAGTTTTATCGCGGTGGTTCATGTCGACGGAAATGCGATGGGCAAACGAGTGGAACAGATCCGTAAGGATGGCCAAAAACAGTCATGGGAAGAATACTGTGGAACACTAAAAAGATTCAGTGAGTCGATTGATGAGGACTTCAAGGGAGCGTTTGCTCAGCTCTGTGCAGTGGTAGCCGGGAATATCCATGACGGAAAGCTGGATGATATCGAACTGAAAATGGCACCGAATGGTGATTATTATTTTCCGATCCGGAGGGTGATCACGGAGGGGGATGATATCTGCTTTGTTACGGAAGGCAGAATTGGCATTGAGTGTGCGCGTATTTTCATGGAGATCCTTGCCGGAAAGAAGAACCGTGTGGATCAAAAAAGCTATGCTGCTGCTGCAGGAGTGATGATAGTACATAATAAGTATCCATTTTACATTGCTTACAGGCATGCGGAAATGCTTTGCTCGAACGCTAAGAAGTATATTGCGAATGCGACGCAAAACGCAAGTGATGCGGATGCATCTAATGTGAGTGCGATTGACTGGCATATTGATTTTGGAGAACCGGAGGACGGGATTGACGAGATTCGGGAGAAGTATCGGACAGCGGATGGAAAGCATATGGAACTGCGCCCGTATGTAGTCAGTGGCCCTGCCGCCTTTCTGGAGCGGGAGCGTGCGCGCAATTACCGGAATTTCCGAACGATTGTGTGTTCTCTTGAAAAAGTGACTTTTGCGAGAGGAAAGATAAAACAGCTTCGTGATTACATTCGTCAGGGAGAGACAGCAGTTCAGAATTATCTGCGTGCGAATCTGATAGAGGATCTTGTGCTTCAATGCTATCAGGGGATTTATGCGGATGCAGATCTGAGCCTGATCGGTACGGGGCAGAAGCAGCAGCGGAAAACTTTTATTGAGACTACAGATGGGGAGCAACGCTCGGTTTTGTTTGATGCAATTGAGCTTATGGATACGTTCATTGCGCTTTCTTACACAAAGGAGGAGGGGTAAGCGATGGAATTGAAATTGAAGATGACTCTTCTGACAGATACGATTTTTGGGAATGGAGTCAGTGTTCCGGGCGGGGAAGATTCCTCTGTACTTTGTGATCAGGAAGGCTTTCCTTATTATAAAGCAGGAAGCCTGAAAGGTATTTTCAGAGAGGAAATGAAGAACTATATTGCCTGGAACCCGGACTGCGGACTTTCTGTTGCAGATAAGCTGGGATATACCGGCAGTGACGAAGATTCTCCGGAAAAGCTTCGATTTTCTGATTTTGTGATTCCTGACGCTGTGAGACAGAGAGTGAGGGTGTCGGTAAAGGAGCCGGAAGATGTTTTAGAAGCTTTTACATGGCTGCGTACCTTTACCAGACTGGATGAGGAAGGGATTGTGAGTAAGGGGTCGCTGCGCAATTACCGCTGCGTAAAGGCGGGGGTTGTGCTGACGGGGCGCATTACCTGTGCGGAAGATGATGTCGCGTGGGTAAAGGAGATACTGGGACTGATCAAATGGGTTGGAACCATGCGGAACCGCGGGTTCGGCAAGGTCAGGATAGAGACTGTCTAACGGGGGATACGGCTGATGACAAAGTATGTAAAATATACATTCCGGAATGTGGAACCGATAGAAATCGCGGATGACAGCACGGCGCAAAGCGGTCAGGCTAACACGCTGTGCTATATCCCTGGTTCTGCTTTAAGGGGCGCCGTGATTCAGGCGCTGATTCGGGATCACTTGTTTGAAGAAAATAAGAGCATGGTTTTATCGGATCGCATGGCGTTTTTAAATGCGTACCCGGAAATGGATGGGCATGAGCTGATTCCATCCATGAAAGGGTTTTATGAGGATAAAACAGACAACGGAAAAAATGCGAAAACGATTGAAAATATGCTGAAGGATGGCACGATTTCGCCTGGAAATAAGAGAGCTTCGCTTGGGAAATACTGTTATTTGAAGGACGGTTGTGTGTTCTATTCAGATATGGAACGTGGAAGCGATATGAAAATTAATAAGGGGAATGACGAGGGGGATCGTACGGTTTTCCGTAACCAGTATCTGATGCCCGGCTATGATTTTTCCACATATATTGCGGTGCATGATTCGGATAGTCTGGCTGCATTGGTAGAAGGAGAATTGAAAGAACTTCAAAAGTCAGATAGCTTTGTGCTTGGCGGTTCCCGTTCGTTTGGATATGGCCGCTGTGAGCTGTTATCTGTAGATGTGAGCGAGCAGCTTCCATACGCGGAATATATGCCGAAAACGGGGGCAAAGGACTGTGTGTATATGATGCTTTTGTCGAATACATCTATGAAGAACAGTGCAGGAGAGATAGTCGGCATAGACAAGGAGCTGTTGAAAAAACGGCTGGGATTGCCGGAACTGGAGATTTCGTATTGTTCAACTTCTGTTGTAGATGTGAAAGGGTATAATCGAACCTGGGGAGTGGCAGTTCCATCTGTGAAAATGTATGAGATGGGAAGCGTTTTTAAGCTGATGTTTACCGGTTGCAGCATCTCTGCGGAAACGATGAATAACATCATGGATGAAGGACTTGGTGTCCGAAACAATGAGGGATATGGAAGGATTCTGTTTCTTGATGATTATGAATCTGTATGTATGAAGAAAAAAATTGAGAAAGCGGACGCAGATACGGCAGACGTAAGTAAACTGACTCCCGATGAGCTGGCTACTCTGAAGATAGCGGCTACTGGATATTATATGAACCTGATTGAAAGGTCTGAGAATGCTTTTCTGGCGGACAAAGGGAATAGTCTGGCTCGTTTTCACCTGAATAGCTCACAGCTTGGTACAATCGAGTCTATTATCAATGTTAATTTATATGAGGGAGAGAGAGGCTTTCAGCAGTTATCGGATTATCTGACTTCTGCCAGGGAAAAGGACGCAAAAAAGAGAATCCTCAAGGAGAACCGGAGCCGCAGCGCGATTACGGAATATCTGAGCTGGCTTCAGAAATCGGAACTCTTCGAAATCTTTCCTGAATTGCCAGAGAGCGTGATGGGGTTGTCTGTACATGAGTTTTTGCAGACAGAGGAAATCGCAAGGATAAAACTGAGGCTGGTAACAGCACAGATCAGATGTTTAAACCGGGAAGGAGCGGCCAATGAGTAAACCAATCTATGAATGTATAGATAAATATGTTGTTTATGCGGCCTGTGTCGGACCGATGCATGTAGGTGGCACAGATGAAAAAAGTGAAGTGTTGATTCATCCGATTACTGGCGTTCCTTTTATACAGGCGACCAGTATCTGCGGAGCGCTGCGGGATTACTACAGTCAGATTACGGGAGAGAATCCTAACTCTGTAAAAAGGCTTTTTGGTGATACTTCGAATACTTCTGAGAGCAGAATACGCTTTACAGATGGTGTATTTGATCCGGATCCGGATTTGCGGCTGGAGCTCCGCCCGCGCATCTGCCTGGATAATGAGTCTGGGACAGCCGGTACGAAACAGGTATCCGGACTCTCTGATACGAAGTCAGGACAGAAGTTTGACATGCAGTATGTAGGGAGCGGTGCAAAGTTTCACTTTGAAATTTTTCTCTATGATAGTACGGAAGAAGAAAGTGTCATGCTCCAAACGGCGCTGGCCGCGCTGCACGCAGGCGAGATCCAGTTTGGGGGGCAGAAGAGCAATGGCTGTGGTTATATAGAGATCCAGGATTTGCAGTTCCGGCATTATGATATGAGGCAGCCCTTAGATCGCAAAGCATGGATACAGGAATCAGAGAGTGATCTGAAGTCGATAGAGCTCCCAAAGATCGAAAGGACGCTCCATTCAGATATTTATGAAATTGAGGTTATGGCCAGTACGGAAGGAGAACTTCTGGTAAAGGGAATTGCAGTTGAAAAATTTGGAAAGGATGAACCAAAGGCAGTCAATCTGAAGGATGCCAGGGGACGATTTATTATTCCCGGCAGTTCTGTTAAAGGCGCGATCCGCAACAGGATGGAAATGATAGCAGACTATCTTGGAAAGGATGAAAGCCTGATTTTTGAAGGCTTTGGCAGGTCGTCGGAATCTGAGAGTGAAGGGATTCGCGGCAATCTCCGTTTTCGAGATGTTGTAGTGGGAAATGAAAACGGCGAAGACTGTGCGCTTCGGACGAGAATTCACATTGATAAACTGACGGGCGGCGTTATGAATGGTGCGCTGTTTTCGGAATTAAATGTTTATGGAGATCTGAAGCTGTGTATGAATGTCTCGGATCGCAGAAACGCGAAGGCTGTCACAGGCCTGCTTATGCTGGCATTGCGGGATCTGGCGTATAAGATGTATGCGCTTGGCAGCGGCCAGAGTGTCGGAAAAGGATATCTGGATGTGAAAGAGATTCGTATTCGAGATTTACAGCAGGGAAAAGAATGCATTTTGAACCATGCGTTTGAAGCAGCTGGCGACAGAGCTATCCTGGATCAGTGTATGGCCGCGTTGCGTGAAACCAGATAGAATGGAGGGATGATATGGCAAGCTATAAGAAGAGCGAGATTTCATTTGAGACCGCGAAAGAACGGACAGCCGGATATCCTTTCGCGCTGGTTTATATGATGAGTGAAATTCAGTTTGGAAAGAAGGAAGATATTGAAGTAAATTGGGATGAGGTGCTGGAAGCCAGATTCTTTTCTGAAAGGGAAGAGCTTCATCTTTTCCTGTGCGAAAAAGAAAGGAAAGCGGTAATTGTGGAGGATGCAGTAGACGAGACGAACAGCACGGAGGTTCTTACCAAGAATTACAGGCTCTCGCCGAAATTTCAGGGAGAAGGCAGGGAACTGGCAGTCAGAGAATACCTCTCAGAGGATGAAGATGGGCAGATGTATGTAGAACTGACACGGCTCTGCGGAATCGCGTAGGGAGGAGAACA
>JAJQGL010000118.1 GCA_021200535.1 Clostridiaceae bacterium
GGGGGGTACACCGTCCTGAAAAAAAGGCGTAGAAGGCGCCTGTGGTAATGACAGGGGGAGGGAAGCAATGTACAAAAAAAGACAAAAAGGATGGATTAAGCATGCTGACTTTCTCTTGCTGGACTTGCTGTGTATGTGCATAACATTTTATCTGGGATATGCAGCACGGCATGGTTTGGATATCCGAAGCGGGCCGTGGGTGATTTACTGGAGGCTTCTGGGTATTCTTGCGGCAGTCGATCTCTGTGTGGCACTGTTTCGGGAAAGCTATAAAAGCATTGTGAGGAGAGGATATTTTGAAGAGATTAAACAGACTGTTGTTCATTGTGCAATCGTCGATGTGATTCTTTTGATATATATGTTTTTAGTAAAAGAAACAGAAAACTATTCGAGAGAAAGCCTGCTGGTTTTTTGCGTGCTGCAGATTGCCTGTGTTTACATTGCGCGCTGCCTGCGGAAATATCAGCTTCGTGTCAGGATGAAACAAAGTACTGATGTAGAACAGATGCTTGTCGTTGTGGATGGGCAGCATGCAAAAAGATGCCTGAAGGAGCTTACAAGAGATCTGTATCAGAATTACCGTGTGATCGGAGCCATGAGACTAGAGGATGGCGTCGGGGAAGAAAATGTAGAAGAAGAGCAAGAAAGAGAGAGGCAAAAAGAGGCAGAAGAAAGGGCAGAAGAAGAGCCAGAAAGAGCGGCAGAAAGAGAAGCTGCGGCAGCATTTGCAGAGACAGTGCCTCGTGCCTGTACCATGGAGCAGCTTTCTGAGTATCTTTTGAATCATGTTGTAGACAGTGTTTTTATTGATGCGGAGATGCCGGAGGAAAAACAGGACAAGCTGGTAAATTTACTGGTGGAGTCCGGCGTGACGGTACATATCAGCCTAATCCATGTACCGCATGGATTAAAGACAAAGAGCGTGGAACGGATTGGAAATTATGTTGTGCTGACTACCGGAATGCGTCTGGTCACGCTTAAGCAGATTGTCCTGAAACGTCTGCTGGACATAGCTGGTGGGCTTTTTGGATGTCTGATTACAGTTCTTGCGGCAATCTTATTTGCGCCTATTATATATGTACAGTCACCCGGCCCGATTTTTTTTACACAAAACCGTGTAGGGAAAAATGGGCGTATTTTTAAAATATATAAGTTTCGTTCCATGTATCCGGATGCAGAGGAGCAAAAACAGGAGCTTCTATCGGAAAATAAAATGAATGGATTGATGTTTAAAATGCAAAACGATCCACGCATTCTTCCGATTGGAAAATTTTTGCGTAAATATTCGATTGATGAGCTTCCGCAGTTTTTTAATGTGCTGAAAGGCGACATGAGCCTTGTAGGGACAAGGCCGCCGACAGTAGAGGAGTTTGAACAGTATGAGCTGCATCACAGGGGAAGGCTGAATGCCCGTCCAGGCATTACCGGATTGTGGCAGGTTAGCGGGCGAAGCGACATTACAGATTTTGAAGAGGTCGTTGAAATGGATACGCAGTATATTGAAAACTGGACGATTGCCGGAGATATTCGCATTCTTGGGAGGACGGTGCTTAAGGTATTTTCCGGAGACGGTATGTAGGGAGATGAGGGCAGTCCGCTCATGGCTGGAAATATATGTCTGTGAGAGGACTGGTTATTGGGGGACAGATATATGGAGAAAACACGTAAGAAATTAAAAATAGCAATGATAGGCCATAAACGCATTCCTTCGCGGGAAGGCGGTGTGGAGGTTGTAGTGGAAGAGCTGGCGGCGAGAATGGTTCAGAACGGACATGAAGTTCATGTTTATAATCGCAGCGGTCATCCTGTATCCGGTCAGAAAAACGAAAATCATGCGGATTGTGCAGGAAAGTATACAAATAAAGGAAATGAGAAAATAAAGAAATATAAAGGAATCCGTATCATTACAATTCCAACTTTTTCCGGAAAGAGGCTGAATGCAGTGGTATATTCTTTTTTGGCAACTATCCGTGCTTTATTTGGAAAGTATGATGTGATTCATTATCACGCCGAGGGTCCTTGTGCAATGATTGGGATAGCCCATTTTTTTCATATTCATACGGTGGCAACAATCCATGGATTAGATTGGCAGCGCGCTAAGTGGGGCGGCTTTGCTACACGCTTTCTATTGTTTGGGGAAAAGATGGCAGTCAAATATGCAGATGAAATGATTGTGCTATCGAAAAACATGCAGGAATATTTTTTGAAAACATATGGAAGAAAAACGACATTGATTCCTAACGGTGTATCCAAACCGGAAATCAGGTCAGACCGGTTGATCTATGAGAAATGGGGACTTAAAAAGGATGAATATATTCTGTTTCTTGCAAGGATTGTTCCGGAAAAAGGTCTGCATTATTTGCTGGAGGCTTTCCGGGAGACAGAGACTGAGAAAAAACTAGTCATTGCAGGCGGAAGCAGCCATACAGATAATTATATGAGAGAGATGCAGGAAAAGGCGGCAAAGGATGATCGCGTGCTGATGACTGGATTTGTACAGGGGGAAATTCTAGAAGAATTATACAGTAATGCGTATATATATGTACTTCCGAGTGATGTGGAGGGGATGCCGATTAGTCTGTTAGAAGCATTAAGCTATGGAAACTGTTGTCTGGTCAGCGACATTGCAGAAAATGTGGAGGTAATCAGAGATGCCGGATAAGGCGGTTTGCTTTCAAAAAGGAAATATAGAAGATTTAAAGAGTAAGCTTGCAGAGCTTTTGGAAAATCAGGAAGAAGTGGAAGCATTGAGAAAAGGTGCCAGAGAATACATCTGTGAAAAGTATAACTGGGATAAGGTAACGGAAAAGACGTTGCAAATATACGAAAAATAAAAACGGAGTGTATGGGAAATGAAAATACGACGAAGTGAATTAGGAACAGTATTTGCATTTATTGTTATCGTATTATGCTATATCATTGAACAGCAGTTTATGGGTTCAGATTCCGATCTGCGGTATATTATGACGGCGGGCGTTATTGTGATTGAATATATTTCACTTTTTTTACGGTATGGATTTAAAATCTTTAAGCTTTCCTATTCAAAGGAAACTATATCCGTATGTATACTATCACTTTTGCTAATTGTTCTTTCGGCAGTGAAAGCGGCATCAGAAGAAAAGGTTCTGACATTCCGGACGTTTGTATCAACAGCCTATATTTTATTCCCGGTACTGTATGCATATGCTGTTCATAATAAGCTGAGGATAGAAATCATTACGCGCTTAATGGAAACCTGCACGATTTTGATTATATTCTTTTATATGATTGATAAAGGATTTTTTAATTTTTTTGATATAGATAGCTATTTGACCATTTCTTTTTCCATGTCATATTCTGTTTTTGAGTCAACGAAATATGCAGATTGGTTTTTTAGTTTTTTTGTTTATTTTTTATATTTTGAACGGTTTGCAAAGACAAAGGCAGAACGGACCAGATTGCGTTTTTTTACGGCATTGACTGCAGTTTTTACCTTTTTGGCATTTCACCGACTGACCATTTTAATGATGCCTGTCATGTTTATTATTCGGTATTTTGTTGATTTGCGCGGACAGATACCCAGATGGATTGTTAATTTGACGACAATTCTTTTTTCAGTTGCGACAGTAGTTTATACCAAATTAATGCAGGGAGAATTATGGTGGACATATGAGCAGGCATATGTTTTTTCAACAGGACGTGCATGGGCATTAAAACTTTGGGGTCAAAAGGATTACCTGTCTTATGGATATGGTACTTCCCTGGACATCATAGGGAATGTCAAGGGAGTCGAAATGGAACTTGTGCAAATGTACCTTGAGGTTGGTATCTTAGCAGTGGTTGTTTTTCTTTATATTTTCCTGCGGGCTGCCGGCAAAAACGCGTATACCTATGCGCTTATGATTTTATTTGTTATGAATATGCTTATGGCAGCCACACTGTGGATTATGTTTAATTGGATAATCATATGGTTAACTATCATGACAATCGGAAGCCAAAAACTGGAAAATGAAGGAGTGGCATTGTACGAACGCAGACAGCGTTTCAAAAAATTGTTTACGAGGAAGAAAAATCGTGCAAATGATTAGAAAAGTGAGGAATTTGATGATTAGCGTAGTTGTTCCGGTATATAACGTAGAAGCATATATAGAGAAATGTGTTATGTCTGTTTGCAATCAGACATATCGGGATTTGCAAATCATTTTGGTTGATGATGGTTCAACAGATTTATCCGGCCATATATGTGACCAGATGGCCAAACAGGATCAGAGAATAACCGTGATCCATAAAAGAAACGGGGGCCTGTCCTCAGCCAGAAATGCGGGGATAGATGCCGCATCCGGCCAGTATATCGGGTTTGTAGACAGTGATGATTATATTGCTGAAAATATGTACGAGATGTTACTTAGCGCATTGCAGAAAAATGATGCGGACATTAGTATTTGTAATAGATATTATGTCAGCGATAACGGAAAAAAGAACATTCGAAAAAATTCCATACAACAGGAATTGGTGATGGATTCTGAAACGGCATTGAGGCGTATGAATGATTTTAAGTCTTTTGATATGGCCGCATGGGACAAATTGTATAAAAAAAGTCTTTTTGACAAGATCAGATTCCCGGAAAACAGGTTAAGCGAAGATTTTTATATTATGTGTAAGCTTTTTTGCGGCGCAAAGAAGATTGTTTATATTCCTGAATCCTTATATTTTTACAGGCAGAGAGAGGGAAGCATTACGAAAAATACCCGTATAAATTTTGATTATATGTATGCGGCGAAAGAACAGATGGAGTTTGTAGAGAAAATGTATCCGTCTTTAACATCAGAAATGAGGGCGGCATATGCTTCGGCGTGCATGGCAGTTTATGATTTTCATATCAAGAATAACGTAAAATGTGAAAAAAAGGTTTATTTGAGTTTAAAAAATGAAGTAAAACAAAATAAAAAATATCTTTTGGCTTCCTCAAGCAGGGTGAAAAAAATACAGACTATATTATTTATTTACATGAAGCCATTGTACAAGGTGATCTTTTTCATGTATTTCCATATGCAGTGAAATTATGTTTTGGGAGGGTTTTAGATGAAGAAAAAGGTATTGTGTATTGTTGCTACGCACTTTCAGTTGATGGTGGCGGTACAGTTAAGAAGCACGGAATATCAAGAAGCAGATTTTGACATATTGATTAGGGATTACACTCTGGATTACAAAAATATTGCCAAAAAAGTATCTGATACAAAACTATTTAATCATGTATTTACGTGTGAGGCGAAGGCTTTTTTGGGGAGGAAGGGAAAAATTGTAAAGGGGATTTCTTATGTGGATGCGATTCTATGTCCGGATCATTTTTTGAAAAAACATAATCTCCTGTTAAACGGCAAATATACAGAGCTTTTATTTTATAACACGGATATATTCTCGCAAATGATTTATATGAAATTATTAAAAAATAACACGCAGGTGATATGTAAAAAATTTGAAGAGGGATATACCTTTTATCTGGAGGATGACAAAGGATACTATTCTCCGACAGTGGAATGTCTATGTAAAATTTTTAGAAAAAAATCTGTCTTGCAGGAAATTTCTGGGTATTATGTTTTTTATCCGGAAAATGTGCAATGGAATCCGGGAAAATGTGTGATTAAAAAAATAAAAGTGTTTTCAAGAGATGATATGCAGGTCGTTGCTATACTTAATAAAATCTTTTCTTTTGAAAAAAGGGAATGGGATATACAGCAGAAATATATTTTCTTTGAAACAATATATTTTTTGGAACATCAAAAAAATAGTGATGTGGAATTACTTGAAAAAATTGCTGCCATAGCAGGGAAGGAAAATATATTGGTAAAACGTCATCCCAGAGGAGAAATTGACCGGTTTTCTGATCGTGGGTTTCTTGTGGCGAAAAACCAGTCGACCATGCCGTGGGAGATTGTACAGCTCAATTTGGAAATGAAGAATAAGATAATGCTTACAGTTGACTCTTCCAGTGCATTGGCTTCAAGTCTGTATTTTGATGATAATTGTAAATCGGTTTTATTTTTTAAATTATTAAAAGAAAAAAATCCTGCGATTGGAGAAGGTTTTTTTCGATTATTAGATGTGATTGAAAAGAAATCCAATCATCACAGATTGTATATACCAAGTGATTTTGATGAGTTAAAGGGTTTAATTGAACAAGATTTTCGTGTGACAGGAGGATGAAAAGAGATGAGAACATTAGGAGTGGTAGCAGCAAGATATGCGTCGTCGCGATTTCCGGGGAAAGCACTGGCTGATATCGGAGGAAAGCCCATGGTATGGTGGGTGTATCAGCAGGCGAAAAAGGCAAAAAAATTAGACGAGGTAATAGTAGCTACGGATGATACGCGTATAGAAAAAGTTTGTAATGAATATCAGATGAATGTAATTATGACATCAGCAGAAAACAGAACGACTGCAAACCGCATGTATGAGGTGTCTCTGTCAATGGATGCTGATTTTTATGTTACGATCAATGGTGACGAACCAATGATTGACCCGAAAGCCATAGATGCAGCGATTCCGGATGAGGTGCCGCAAGACACGGAATATGGAACGAATACTATATGCGAAGTGGAAGATGCTGTTGATATTGTTGACCCATCCAATATTAAGGTGGTGTTTGATGACACATACCGGGCAATGTACATGTCCCGCACTCCCGTCCCATATCCGTATTCTTCACTGAATTTCAAGTATTATAAGCACGTTGGGGTACTGGGATATAATAAAAAAATGCTGGAGTTTTACCAAAATTCTGTTCCGGGGAAATTTGAAAAAATAGAAGGGATAGACACAATGCGTTTTTTAGATTATGGGAAAAAACTGCAATTTTTCCCAGCGGATATAGAGAAAAGTTTATCTGTTGACACTCCAAAGGATCTGGACAAGGTAATCGCAATTATGAAAGAGAAAAAACTGATATGAGGAGGCCGGTATGGGGAAAATTGAATTGCTGGACTGTACGCTGCGTGATGGAGGGCATTTAACAGACTCCTATTTTGGCAGGGATGTTATTGTTGACATAATATCAAAATTAATGGAAGCTAATTTAGATATTATAGAGGTGGGATTTTTAAAAAATTGTGAGTTTAATGAGGATGTTGCCTGCTATAATTCGATTTCGGAAGCCATGAAAGTGCTGCCATCCAAGTGTGGCAATGTCAGGTATTCGCTTCTGGCACAGGAGGATTTATACGATATTGATCAATTAGAGGATTGTAATGGAGATATAGAGATTATTCGTGTTTCTTTTCATGAATTTGATTTGCAGGAGGGGCTGACATTTGCCGAAAAAGTTGTAAAAAAGGGATATCAGTGCTATATTAACCCCATTAATTTGCTGGGATATACAGATGAAAAGCTATTAGAGATTATTCATCAGGTCAATATAATTCATCCTGCAGGTTTTACGATCGTGGATACATTTGGGGCATTAAGGAAAAGTGATCTGCTCCGTCTGTATTATCTGATTGATCATAATTTACTGCCAGACATTCAAATTGCCCTGCATCTGCATGAGAATCAGTCCTTATCGTATTCCCTTGCCCAGACATTTATCGAAATCAGGTCAGTTGAAAGAGATGTATGCATTGATGGTTCGCTATATGGAATGGGAAGAGTTCCGGGGAATTTATGTATTGAATTAATCATGGATTATATGAACCAGGTTATGGGACAAAATTATAATCTGGAACCAGTATATGATGCGATTGATGATTATATTTTAGAGATAAAAAAAAGGATTCCATGGGGGTATTCCTCTGCTTATGCCTTGTCGGCACAGCACAGGCTGCATCGTTCCTATGCAGAATATTTACTGTCAACAGGAAAGCTGAGAACAAAACAAATTAATCAAATATTATCTATGGTATCACCGGAACACATGGCGCAATATGATGAGGCATATATTGCGGATCTTTATTATGGATATCAAAGTAAAGCGATAGATGATAATAAAGACATTGCGCTGTTAAAAGAAATATTCAACGGAAAAAGTGTTCTGCTTCTGGCGCCGGGAAAAAGCATTGAATCGAACACAGACAAGATTATGCAAATCTGCGGTGAGGTTGATATTACTGTCTCTGCCGGATTTATATGGGATAAGATCAGGTGTGATTATTTTTTTTGTACAAATTTTAAACGCTGGGCTGTTTATGGAAAACGCGAAGGGACTACAAAGAAAATCATTACTTCAAATCTGTTAAATACAGAACTGCCCTATGATTATAGTATTAATTATGCCGATTATGCGTATTCATACAATCGATATTTTGATAATTGTGGTGCCATGCTTATTAAATTTGTGGTAAGCATGGGGGTAAAAGACCTGTATCTTGCCGGATACGATGGGTTTCAGGGAAATCATAATTTTGCTGTACATAATATGGAAAAAGAGTATTCAGCAAAGCTTGAAGAGGAAAACAGAGTCATGACGCGATTCATTAGGGATTTACAAAAGGAGCTTTCGCTTTCTTTTGTAACACCGTCTGTTTATGATGCGAATTAAAAGGAGGAGTGCTATGTCATTTAAATGTATGAAATACCTTGTGTTAGATGTTGATGGAACCCTGACGGATGGCGGCATATATTATGATGAACATGGAAATGAAATGAAAAAATTTTGTACAAGGGATGCTGCGGGCATCTTTGCAATTCAAAAAGCCGGTGTCAGGGTGGTTGTTTTGACCGGAAGAGAATCCAAAGCAACGGAGAAAAGAATGACAGAATTGTCAGTGGATTTCCTTTTTCAGAACATTAAGGATAAGTATCATTTTTTGCAGGATTTTATGCAAACATACGAGGTATCGAAAAGCGAGCTTGGATATATTGGGGATGATCTGAACGATTTAAAGCCTATGCAGTTAGCCGGTTTTGTGGGGTGTCCCAAGGATGCATGCAAAGAGGTGCTTGCCATTGCGGATTGTATCAGTCAGAAGAATGGCGGCTGTGGTGCGGTGCGGGATGTGATTGAACAGATGATGAACGGCTTAGGTACATGGGAAGAGACAGTAAATAAAGTATATGGTATGGGGATTTAGCAGTGCTAACGCGTCAAATGTAATTTACAGGAGGACAGAAATTGAAAATAAAACAGGAAGAATTGAGAAAGCATCAATTAAATTTGCTGGAAATGCTGAACGTGATAGACCGTATTTGTAAAGAATGTAATATATCATATGTGTTGTTTGGGGGAACGCTGCTGGGGGCAATACGCCACAAAGGATTTATTCCATGGGATAATGATGTGGATATTGCTATGCCAAGAGAAGATTTCAGGCGTTTTCAGGCGCTTGCCCCGGAACGCTTGCCGGATTTTATGGAATTGCAGTCACATGCGACGGATCAGACATGTACAAGCTTTTTAACCCGATTGAGAAACCATAATACGATTTGTGTTATGTCGGGAACAGAATTTGCCGGAAGCAGATTTCACGGTGCATTTATTGATATCTTCCCTCTGGATGATGTTGTTCATCCGGGTTCTTTGGGGTATCGTTGCCGGTCGGTACTGGTGAAACAGGTTCTACATAGTCTGATTGAGCGCGCAGGCGAGAATAACAGGGAAAGCCGGAGCCTAAAACAGAAAACAGGAAATTTGATCGCACGTTTCCGGACAAGAGAGGCATGGATTGTTTTGAGGCAGAAACTGGCTGAAAAAGAAAATGGAAAAGAAGCGCAGTATTTTTGTAATTATGGAAGCCATTATAGCTATCGAAAACAGATTTTTAAAAAGGAAAAAATTTTTCCGGCAGGGAAGCATGTGTTTGAGGAAAAAGAATTTTGTGTTCCCGCTGATTATGATTATGTATTAAAGAAATTTTATGGCGATCACTATATGGAGCCGCCGTCAGAGAAAGATAAGCATCTGGAAGATCATACTATTTTCCAGTTAAACACAAATGTGAAAGGAGAATAACGAAATGTTCAGAAAAGTCTGGCGTTACGTTCAAAAAATGAAAAAGATGTTTTTTCAGCTGGAAGAGGTATATTATCTTGAAAGCAGAAATTATCAGATGTTGTCGCAGCTGTCCTGTAAAACAGATGTAAAAAAGTATGATTTAAATTACGAATGGTGTAAGGATAATCCCCGCATTTGCCATGCATTAGGAGAGATAGACGGAATTTTGTTTACTGAATCAGTAGAGGCGTTTAAGGAGAATTACAAAAACGGAAGCAGAGTTTTTGAACTGGATTTCAACCTGACATCAGATAATGAGCCGGTTGTTCTGCATGACTGGAATAGCTTTGAATATGGAAAGCTGGAGAAAAGCTGCATTAACAATTTTCAACAGGATTTTCGGATGAGTTATTCTGCGTTTCAGGATGTTCGGATCAGGGGGAAATATACAACGATAACTTTACCCAGATTTACCGCGCTTATGAAGGAATTTCCGGACGCCTATTTCATTGTTTCTGTGAAAACAGTTGACCTTGTATACAATAATGAAGCAAAAAGAATTTATCAGCGGATATTTGAGGAGTGTGACAGAGTAGACAGGGATTTAAAAAAAAGATTAATTCTTCATGCCTATTCGTTGGAATTTTTTGATTTGTGCATGAAAGAATATCCGTTTGAAAGTGCCATATACAGGTTGCATCACTGCATCCATCCTGCAGTCTTATGCAGTGAGTTAGAAAGAAGGGGTCTTACTACTACTACTACTATGGGCGGCTGGTATCCCAGCGATGAATATCTTAAAATTTTGTATCAGGGTGGTATTAAAATTATTTGGTGTGCTGTAAAACAGTATAGCAGAGAACGGGAAAATGAGCAAAAGAAAAAAGGTGTCGGTATGGTAATGACACCTTATAAGGAGAGGAAGATGTCTGATGAATGAGGGAAAATATAAAATTGGTTATACGACAGGCGTATTTGATATGTTTCATATAGGGCATTTAAATTTACTGCGGCAGGCAAAGGAGCGCTGTCAGGTGTTGATTGTCGGGGTAAGCACGGACGAGGTTGTCAGGACATATAAGGATAAGATTCCTGTGGTAGCGTTTGAACAGAGAAAGCAGATTGTCGAAGCCATCAGATATGTCGATTTTGTTGTTCCACAGTCTTCTATGGATAAGATGGAGGCATGGAATATATTGCATTTTGATGCTATTTTTCATGGCGATGACTGGAAGGGGACCGGACTGTACAGGGATTATGAGGAATGTTTCCGGCAAAAAGGTGTGGATATTGTATATCTGCCCCATACAGATGGAGTGTCCAGTACATTGCTGAGAAACATGATTTCAAAGGAAGTATAGGTTATGAAAAGATTATGGAAATGGTATTGTGATGCTCCGGTACAGCTAAAAGCGTCTGTATGGTATACATTTACGCAGGTTCTGCAAAAGGGCGTGGGATTTATTATTGTACCTCTATATACAAGGATACTGACTGCGGATGAATACGGAATTTATTCTATGTTTAATACGTGGCTGGAGGTTATGCTGATTTTTGGTACATTGAAGGTTTATGGTAATTCATACAATGTAGGTCTGGCAAAATTTAGTGATGACAGGGATAGGTATACATCTGCTACAATGGGTGTTGGGCTTGTGTGTACAGCTTTGTTTTTTTTATTGTTTTGTTTTGTTCCGGATTTGTTTGAATATTGGCTTGGGATGCCGTTTGCATTCATATGTCTTTTGTATTTGGAAGTGTTGTTTAATCCGGCTTATAATCTATGGGCAATGCAAAGAAGATATGATTATCATTATGTTCCTTTGACGCTGGTAACAATAGCGATGACGATAGCAACACCGGTTATCGGCATTGCTTTGGTATATGCTTTGCCAAGCCGTACGCTAGGTGCTGTGCTGGGGAAATGTCTGCCCCCTGTTATCGCAGGGGCAGCTTGTTTTTTTATCATATTAAAACAAGGTAAAAGCCTGTATAACAGCAAATATTGGAGGTATGCAATTTCTTTTAATCTGCCTTTGATTTTTTATTATCTTGCCCAGGTTTTTTTATATCAGATGGATCGAATTATGATTCAGCATTTGGAAAGCGAATCAAAGGTAGCAATATACAGCGTAGCAAATGCAGCTGCATTTTTCCTCAGTATTGTGACAACGGCAGTAAACATGACATTTATTCCCTTTATGTTTCAAAAGCTGAAAGCCCAAAAGCAGGAATCTATCAAAAAGGTTAGTTTATTTATTATGATCATGGTTGCATTGCTGCATATGTGTTTGATTGTATTGGCACCGGAAGCAATGCGTATTATGGCGCCGGAATCCTATCAGGAGGGAGTATGGCTGATACCACCGCTGGTCGCAAGTGTGTTTTTAGCGTTTGTGGCGCAGATTTATTGTAATGTGGAGTTTTATTATGAAAAAAAGTTTTATTTGATGTGGACTTCGATTTTTGTGTGTCTGTGCAATGTTATTTTAAACTATGTTTTTATCAGCAGATTTGGTTATATCGCGGCAGGTTATACTTCTTTGGCAAGCTATATTTTATATCTTGCAGGCCACATGTGTGCAGTCAGATATATTCAAAAAAAAGAAAAAGAAAAGCCGGTGTTTGATAACAGGGCTGTGCTTCTGATTTGCATCGTGTTTGTGCTTTTTTCTGTTATGGCAACACTGCTGTATGGGCATATGCTTTTGAGATATGGGGTGGTTATGGCAATCATAATTCTTTTTATCTGGAAAAAAGATTGGATTATTATGCAATTTAAAGCAATGCGTTAGGTTGGTTCAATGAGCACTCTTTGTATTGCCACCTATAATACAAAGTTGTATACTGGGAGCATAAAAGGTAGTGTTGACATGGCTGTTAAAAGTGTAAATGTCACTGCGAGAGTTGAGCCGGAAGTAAAGGCGAAGTTCGAAATGATGGGGGAGATTTTTCTGAGAGTGCGGCACACAAAAACAGGCGCAGCTGGCTGACACGATAATGGCGGGAGGTGATCTGAATCGAAACAGTATGTAGAATAGCAAGGGAGTATCTGACCCTGCAGCATTGGGTGATGCTGTGTGGTTTTTTTGTGGCTGTGCTTCTAATATCTTTGATAGGTAGAAAACGAATAGTTAGCGAATGCACCAGATGCTCAAACTATCCGGCTTTTAATCATCCTTTTTTCCACAGCCTCTTTCTTACAATTCTTTTTTTTACCCTGCTTATCACTCTTATAGCCAGAACTCCGGCTAGTGCGCCGCAAGCCAAATGGATGCCGCTGTGGTCATGGTACGAGGCTGTGGTGTACAGGAGAATTGGGTTGTTTGAAGAGATTGGGCTTAATATAGTTTTGTTTATTCCAATTGGCGCAGGAATTGGGGCGTTTTGGAAAACAAAACCGTGGAAAGCATTGCTGATTGGCCTTATCTTCGCTGCCTTTATCGAAATAACACAGTACTTCACTTGCAGAGGGCTTTTCGAGTGGGATGATATGATACACAATGCGCTTGGCTGCTGGATAGGGTGCCGGGGTGTGAGGGCGATACAGCAGCATAATTAGCTCCTGGGAAAGGAAGGAAAATCCCCGCCTGTTTTCGACAAATTACCCCAAAATATCATATTATTTTATCTAATCAGTGTTATATTGTCAGATTGTGTCAGATGAATAGGATTGCAATCGCACAAAAAATAAATAAAGTAAAAGTATGTCAATTCACTGCACTAAGATGTTTTGCCAGACTGTACAATGAATAAGGGAGCAGAAACGTATGTTTTATGCTTCCTTATTTTCCATTTTTGGTGTGCGTTCGTGTCATTGTGCGTATACATTTGTCCCGGTTTGCAGTATGGAAGCAAAATATTTTTTATGATTATGGGGTTACTAATGGTTAGAACATGGGAAACATCCCAGGGAAGAAATGGGTATGACAGAAATGGAGGTGTTGCAAAGGGGCAAGAGTATCATTGAGCAATTGTGTGAAAAGAGTATTGATGACCTTCCCTTTTGCCAAAAGACAACACGATTTCAGATAAACCATTTCATTGAACGAGGTGGGGACAGACAGCGGATAAAGAAACGAATGCAGGTGCATTTTCATGTGGGGGAAATAATGCATGGACAGTATATTGCAAATCGAATCAGTAATGAAGTGTGGATTGTATCGGGCAATTTTTGTCTGAGAGACCGGGGGATGGAGGGGAATTTAAGAAATGCCGGGACAACCTATACCGTTAATATTATTTTTCGCGATCGTACTGCTGTAAGAATTATGTTAACTGGCAGCCGCAGTGAACAGGTGGTTTATCAGGCGAGAGCAGATGAAGACCATTTTTACATGCTTACGGATTATGATGTGATTTACGTAGAGTCGGATAGAAATTATGTGATATTTCATTGCAGGGAGGAAGATGTGCGGGTGCGGGAAACGCTGACCAAAGTGGGAAAAAGCCTGCCTGCGTGCTTTTGCCAGGTACATAGGAGCTTTATAGTAAATACAAAACATATTAAAGCTATTAAAGAGCGGGAGATTGTACTGGACAACAATGACATGGTGGAGCTGCCTGTGCGGTCGTATCGCCAAAAAAAGAAAGAACTTTTAGAAATGATGAGGTAATGATAAGCAGACCGAGCATGCTTGCATGTGAGGGTGCAACAAGATCATGAACAGCTGCGCAAGCAGCGATAGAGCGCGAAAGCGCGAGTTCATGAGATAATAAAGACTGCCACGCGAAGCGTGTGTAGATAACGATCATGAAGCTCTGCTTCATGATATAATGATAGGACCGAGCATGCTTGCATGTGAGGGCGCAACAAGATATAAGAAGTGCCAAGTATCATATGGCACTTCTTATTTTTTTCTTTGTCCTCTGACACAAATACATTCGTCCCGGATTGAAAACATTAGCAAAGAAATTTTGTATGATGTGCCTGTAACCGAAAAACAGGCAAAGGCGAAAGGAGGAATGACTTATGATTCAAATTTATACAGGATACGGTTAGCAAAACGGGGCTGGCAGCAAACGGGTTTGGAAATCAGAAAAATTCTGGGAGGTAAGTATGATTAAAGAATGTGGTTCAGAAGAGATTCAAAGAAAGTATATATCAAAAATTCATTATAATGGATTAACAAGTTTTATAAATGATATGCAGTTGATCGTTGCTTTTCGGCCGGCCGGCATTTATTCCATTGACAAATTGGAGTTAGGTGCCGCAGCAAAACCGCATACCATTTTGGCGAAATCCATTAAGCCCTGTGATCTGGACTTGGCTGAAAATCAGGTGATGTTCTCTTCTTTTGAAACGATAACTGAGAAGGAGAATAAAGAAACCAATATGGTTAAGAGCTTCCTGTGCGGCTTGGTCGGATATAGAGAACCGAGAAAAATTACCTATTATAACAAGACGGGTATCTGCGGATTATATTTGTCGCCAATAGGGGCAGAGGAAATTCAGGATGTGACAATTTTAAAAGATGGCCAAAATATGCCTTATGTGTATTTTGAAGGGCTAGATGAATTGTTGGCCTGGGTTTATGCATTGTTAGATATTAATGACTATAAGTGCGGCCAAATTGCCAGATACTTTGTTACTGGTGATTATGATATGCATGAGATTTTGACGCTAAATAAAAAAAACGAGTATGTCCATATAGAAAGCGATTCGGATTCAGAAAGCGAACTGTTATGTGCAATGAGTAACGCCGCTATGAGAGAGTGTGAAGAGTTATTTCCTCAAGCTAATATAAAGCCATCAAAAATAGAAGAAGGGAGATTTGTGCCAAATCCATTTAGTCCGATTCAGCATGGGGCGCAGGATAATTATCTGGCTCATAACTTCAAAGAGGAAAAGGAAGCTATAAATGTAGCGAAAGTAGCTTTGCCTGCACTTGATGTTGCTATTTACAACGGCATTACTCAAACATGGACTGTAATTAATAATGAATTCAGAGAATATGATCAGATTATGCTATATATGAAACAGTCCGAGGAAATGTCAGAATATTTCAGACAATATAATGGAGAGGTTGCAGAGCATTGGAAGTTTCAGAGTAGGGGCGGATCTGAGCAAATAGAGATGATGCAAGTGATAGACAGAAGCTATAGAGATATTTTTCAATCTCTTCGGGATTTGTTTGCTGAGGACGAACAGTTTGCTAATCAATAAGCAGCCGTGTGATTTCATTTGAAGCAAAAAACAAAATAAAGCAGGTTTGTGATTGCGTATTGCAAAGCCACGCTGCGCGTGACTTGCACAAACATTGCTTACGCAAAAAATATTAGCGAACTAAAGTTCGCGGAAATGAGGTAAATTATGGCAGATACAGAAAAGGGAACAGGAACGGCTAACAAAAGCTTTTTAGATACCGTTTATGAAGAAATAACATCCGTGATCGGAGGGGATAACCCAGAGCAGTATTTTTGTATGTCGCTGCCGGGAACTCTGGTGAATGCAGATGATTATAAATATGATGTTAAGGCTGAAAAGCCGGCGCATGTTAAGGCGAATGAGTCGAAATTGGTTAATAAAATGTATGATGCCAGCTTTGTGTCGGCAGCAGATAACGGAAAACACTTACAGACACAGTATAGAACAGCTTTAAATATGCTTTCACCAAAACTGAATCGTGAACTGTTCGAGATGAAGGTGCGGCTGCGGGAAGTGCTTATGACACCGTATCCGTATGACTTTGGCGATGGCATGGAGGAATCGCTGACACTGGAGCAGGTGTTTTACCGACTGTATAACGAGTATGTTAAAGCGAAGGAAGCGTGGGCTAAGAAACAGGCAAAGAAGAAAGCCAAGCTGAAAAGAACGATCATTGATCCGAAGGAAAGAGAAGATGCTTATTTGGATTGGTATGGCTCTGTGGCAGAAGCGGAAAAGGTTCTGCTGGAAGAAAAGATGGGAGAAGTTCTTAATGTATTTTCTCCAAGTGATATGAATATCATCAATGGTATTTTGAACTGTAGTGTTGGCGCGGAATTAGAAGAAGCCAGAAATACTATGGATATGGTAGAGGAGCTTTCGCCGGATGGCGGATATGTGTATCCGGTATCGTTATATCCAAGCAACTGGTTTGATCTGTTGGACTCTTCGTTTACCGGTGTGGATTTGTTAGAAAGCCCGGCAGCGCTTTCGCAGCGAATGAAGACTTTGGAAATGCAGCAGAGCAATCTGATTTTAAATTTGAGTAAGATAACATCGGTCATTCCGGATGATAAGGACGTTGATGCATTACATACTGCATACAAAAAAGCAGCAGATCAATTTACTGACCTTACAGCGGAATGCACGAAGGTATATGTAGGTGCCACAGCTGATCTTGTCAAATCCATTGTAGCGCTTTGCACGAAGGAAAAGAAAAAGGATAAAGATGGGAAAGAGGTTGAGAGTATTCAGGTGCCTTCTGATGAGCAGGTCGCGCGGATAGTCAATGATGGCAAGTCAGATAAGGAAACAGTTAGTGATGCGGATATTAAAAAATTAATTGATACAATACAGGGGAATGCCCTGAAGTGCTTTGATGCGCAGGCAGCAACGGTTGATGCCGCCGGTAAGGCAACAGATGCGGCACTGGCATGGTGCGAAGCTAAGAATAACACACAGCTTAAGGCCCTTGTTGAACCATTAAAAACGCAGCTGGAGAGTGTGAACCAGGACATTTCGGAGCTGAAGGACAAGCTTGCCCTGGCCAAGGCTGTAGCTTCGGACGATAAGTTAGACAGCGGGACAGCAAATGTTATGCCAAATGAGGAAACAGATGGTTTCACACAGGTATTAATTAATTCAAAAATGTCGGAAGTATTTCATAGCTCCAACAAACAGAGCAGCTCTTCCGCCAGCAGCTGGGGTGTATCTTTTTTCCTGGGCGGCTATTCATGCAATAAGTCACATCAGGAGGCCATAGAGCAGGCACAGAGTGAAAGCAGTGAAATGGAGATTCAGATTGGAATGAATGTTGCAAAGGTGCAGATTGAAAGAGAATGGTTTAATCCGGCAGTATTCCAGCTTACTGACAGTATGTATAACTTCTCCAGCAACAGGATTTCATCAGACAACACAACGAGCTTTGCCAGTGAGAACACAGAAGAGGTGAAAAAACGGTTTGCAGATATGAATGAATGTATTTTCCCGTCTTATCCGGTTGCATTTGTGATTGCAAAGGATGTGTCTATTCGTTTTTCTTCTCAAAGCGATATCTCATCATCCTTTGCCCAGAGTGTCGAGGATCATGCTTCGCAAGGGGGCGGTTTCCTGATTTTCAGTGGAAATAGTTCCAGTGCGTCAAGTTCTTCGCAGTCTGCGGCGACGGCAAGTTCAACTGCTAAGAGCGTTACGGTAAGGTTTACGGCACCGCAGATTTTAGGATTTTACATGCAGGCCACCCCGAAGGATAAGAGTGCACATATTAACAGCACATCAGAGAATGATATGTCAGTCATTGGATTTGTATCTAAATTCAAGGAGATGATTACAGAATACAATGCGTCCATTCGCGATAAGAAAAAGGATGAGCCGAAAGAGTAAACAGATTTAAATATATTCTTTCGACAGGTAATTTAGAAAAGGAGTGGATAGAATATGGGAAAGGTAACATGTGAAGCGGTGATACATATTGCGCGGGCTGAGATCGGCTATATTGAAAAAGCATCAAACAACAGTCTGGATAGTAAAAAAGCCAATGCAGGTTTTGGAAATTATACAAAATATGGAAGAGACATGCATAAATTATATCCGGCGGTAATGGATTTTCCGGCGCCATGGTGTGATTGCTTTGTGGATTGGTGCTTTTACAAGGCGTATGGAGTATCAAATGCCAAAGCATTGCTGGGCGGTAACTTTGATGATTATACGGTTGCGTCTGCACAGTTATATAAAAACAAGGGTGCGTATTACAAAAACAATCCAAAGGCAGGAGATCAGATCTTTTTTAGAAACAGCACACGTATCTGCCATACAGGATTAGTTACAAAAGTAACCGGCACCCATGTGTATACCATTGAAGGAAATACATCAAGTGAGCCGGGAGTGATTCCGAATGGCGGTTGTGTAAGAGCAAAATGCTATGCATTAGGCGACAGTAAAATTGACGGATACGGCAGACCAAACTACGCAGCGGTTAATGCATCAAAATAATATGCGTCGCAATCTATGCAGTTACTTTTTGTCCGTTATACTGGCATTCTTTCTGCAAGTGTGCTATACTTTAGTAAAAATATTACCTAGTACAGCGAAAATTAAGTTTTGAATAGTTTGACGCAGAATATTTTTCAGAGAGTACTGAAAGATGAATGCATTACTTCGGAAGGAAAAGGCACGGTATGGCGACGTTAAAGGATATTGCAGAAAAGGCGGGAGTTTCCCAGGGAACGGTTTCAAGGATATTAAATAAAGACAATACACTAAGTGTTTCAGCGGAAACGAGAGAAAAAGTATTGGGAATTGCCGCTGAGTTTGGCTATAAATCTGTGGCGGAGAGATATCAGCAGGAGAAGGAAAAAACCGGATCGGCGGGCGTGCGCTCTGATAAAAAAATTGGCATTGCACAGATGTTTGAAATGGATGCGCTTCAGGAAGATATTTATTATCTTGTCATGAAAAATGTGCTGGATGAAGAATGTTTTGCCAGAGGCTGGAATACGGTTTCTCTGTTTCGGAATGAATCAGGCAGATTTGTTAAGAATGACAAAAATAAACTGGACGGAGTAGTAGCGATTGGAAGATTTACCTATGAGGAGATGGAGGATTTTAGAAAATGCTCAGATCATGTGGTTGTTATGGATTCCTCCCCGGATGAAATGAAATATTATAGCATTGTGTCAAATTATCACATGGCGGTAAGGCTTATGCTTCAGTATTTTTGGGATATGGGACACCGCAGGATTGCTTATATTGGAGCGGTCAACACGTTTAATAATGAGAAAAGGCTGACTATGGATCCCCGTTTTTATTATTATAGAAATTCCATGGATATAACTGGCCGGTTTGACCAGAATCTTGTTATAGATTGTGAGATGAATGCCCAAAGCGCTTACAAAGCGCTTGTCAGTTATATCGATCAATATAAAGCTCCCCCGGAAGCGCTTTTCGTGTCCAGCGACGCTACAGCTCCCGGAGTTATGAAAGCAATACAGGACAAGGGGTTTGCAGTTCCTGATGACGTCAGCATTATTACATATAACAATACGGCGCTTTCAAAATGCTGCAATCCCCCGCTCGATTCGATTGAGGTTTACATGAAAGAATATGCCGATTCTGTTATATCCTGCCTGGAAAGGCTGTGGAAGGGGCAGTGCATACCCAGAAAAATAGTCATTCCATGCAGCCTGGTAAACAGGGGCAGTGTTAAAAGGGTCACGGCATAATTCTATTTGCTGGGGGGAAAAAACGCAGGGTCACGGCATAATTTTATTTCCTGCCGGGGAAAAACGCAGGGTCACGGCATAATTCTATTTCCTGCTGGGGAAATGCGCGGGTACAGGTCAAATGTTTTTGTTAAAATGAAAAGCTATCGCCTGATGATGGTTTAACCAGGCGATAGCTTTTTTTTGGCGTTGCAGTGATCTATCCGTATTTTGGTATATTATGACCTTGGCATCATATCAAAAAATGTACAGTAAAAAATGGCAAAAAAATGTAAGAAACAGGTAAAAATATTAGTAAAATGTTTCTTGACAAATAGTAAAAGTTTTGATAGTATATAGGCACAACAGCAGTGTTTGAATGAAATATGCAGAAAAAATTGTTCAATTTGCACAAATGATGCTACCGCATTGCATGCAATGCGGAGTGGTTACAATAATGTTGCGAATACTGCGAAATCGCAGCAATATTGTATGGTTTTTATCAAATTTTTGCTAAGGAGGAAACAAGTATGAACAAAAAACTCAGTTTTGTATCGAAGCTGTGCTTCGGTATCGGTGCATTCGGGAAGGATGCAGTTTATGCGATTGTAGGTACATATCTTATGATGTATCTTACGGATTACCGGAGTGTTGCGCCGGCATTTGTAGGAACCCTTTTTATGGTGGCGCGGATATGGGATGCATTTAATGATCCGTTTATGGGTATGGTTGTTGACAATACCAAAACGAAATGGGGCAAATTCCGTCCATGGATTTTGATCGGTACTATTTTAAATGCTATAATCCTGGTACTTTTGTTTTTGGACAACGGCATTGAGGGCAAGGGCTATCTTGTATGGTGTTCTGTATTTTATCTGCTTTGGGGCATGACTTATACAATTATGGACATTCCGTATTGGTCTATGGTTCCGGCACTTACAGAGGACGAAATGGAACGAAGCCAGATATCTGCAATTCCAAGAATATTTGCCAGCCTTGCATGGCTTGTTATTAATTCCTTTGGGCTTGTAATGGTTGCGAAATTTGGAAACGGAGATGATGTCAGAGGATTTTCGATTCTCGCGATTATCATAGCGATCGTTTTTATTTTGGCATCTTTGGTAACCTGTCTTACCTGTAAAGAGAGAATTGTTGTTCCTAAGGCGGAAAAAACGACGATTAAAGGGATGATGAATGTATTGTTTAAGAACGATCAGGTTAAGATCATTCTGGGTATCGCATTGTTTTTCAATATAGCTTATCAGTTATCAAACAGTTTTGCCCTGTATTATTTTAAATATGTTGCGGAGCGCACATATGACACAGCGGGAAATGGCGTTCTTTATCCGGTATATGCGGGCGTAGCAGGATTTGCACAGATGGGTTCCATGGCTGTTCTTCCGTTCCTTTCACAGAAGATTGGCAAAAAGATATCCTTTTTCTTTGCAAGCTTTTGCCCTGTATTTGGATTTGCTTTGCTGTGGATTCTTGGCTACATCATTCCGAAAAATATAATAGCTGTTGGAATCTGCAGCGCCATAGTAAATATCGGAATTGGATTTATGCTTGTATTTATTACGGTTATTCTCTCAGAGGTAGTTGATTATGGCGAATATAAGCTGGGAACAAGAAATGAAAGTATCCTTTTCTCCATGCAGACATTTGTGGTAAAATTTGCAGGTGCTTTCAGCGGATTTTTAAGCGGTATAGGTCTTACCCTGATTGGATATGTGGCAAATCAGCAGCAGACGGCAGGGGCAGAAAATGGAATGAGAGTTATCATGTTCCTGATTCCGGCAATTTTATCGGCTTTGTGCTTCCTGATTTATATAAAAGGCTATAAGCTGACACCGGATTATTATAAAGAAGTAAAGGCCGGAATTGAAATGAACAGACAGAAAAACATTTAAACTTTTTGGATAAACAGATTAGGAAAATATTTAAACTTTTTGGATAAACAGATTAGGAAAATATTTAGGCTTTTTGGATAAACAGATTAGGAAAATATTTAGGTTTTTTGGATAAACAGATTAGGAAAATATTTAGGTTTTTTGGATGAACAGACAGGAAAACATTTAAATTTTTCAGAGAAAGGGGAAGACGGTATGTGGTTAGGAGTGGATTATTATCCGGAACAGTGGGAACCTTCGCTGCTTGAAGAGGATTTGGATACGATAGTGGAGCTTGGCTGTAATGTCATAAGAATAGCAGAATTTTCGTGGCATCTGATGGAAAAAAAGGAAGGCCAATATGACTTTTCTTATTTTGACCATGTTATTGAAAAAGCAAAGGAAAGAGGCCTGAAGGTGATTATGGGTACGCCTACGGCAACGATTCCCGCATGGCTTGCAAAAAAGCATCCGAGTATATTATCTGAATTTGAAGGCGGTAAAAAAAGGGTTTTTGGAGGAAGGCATGTTTATTGTTTTACCAGTCCGTATATGTATGAGTATTCGGAGAAAATCATACGGGCATTAGTCGGACATTATAGGGAAGAGGATGCAATCGTTGCATGGCAGGTTGATAACGAAATCGGCCATGAGGGAAGTGATGTATGCTATTGTGAGAATTGTCAAAAACAATTTCAGAACTTTCTTAAGAAAAAATTTGACGGCGCGATAGACAGATTGAATGATACGTATGGAACTGCATTTTGGTCTCAGGAATATAACAGCTTTGATGAGATACCAACGCCCATGGAGACAATTACCACGCATAATCCTGCGCTCAGACTGGATTGGGAACGTTTCAGGAGTAAGGTTATTGTAGACTTTATAGACTTTCAGGCGAAGCTTATTAAGGAAATTGCGCCGGAGGCAGTTGTTATGCATGATTTTCCGGGCGGAGGACTGGCGAAGCATGTTGATTATTCGAAGGCTGCAGCAGCGCTGGACCAGGTGGCATACAACAATTATCCGGTTTGGGGCGGACAGAAGGAGCCGATTGCACCTCATGAGATAGCATTTGGGCTTGATTATATAAGAGGCCTGAAAGGGGAAAACTTTTGGATAACAGAAGCGATTATGGGAGCGCAGGGACACGATGTGACAGGATTTCTCCCAAGGCCTGACCAGGCAAAAATGTGGTCCTATCAGGGCATGGCTCACGGATGCGATTCTTTGATGTATTTCCGGTACAGGGGAGCGACAAAGGGAGCAGAGCAGTTTTGCTATGGAATTATTGATGCTGACAACGTAAAACGCCGTAAATTTTATGAGGTACAAAGCTTTTTTAAAGATATTTCTTCCTATAAAAATGCTTTGTCTGCACCAATAAAAAATAAAGTTGCCATAGTTTATGATTACGATTCACTGGCATCCTTCCGTATTCAGAAGCAAAGCATACTGTTAGACAGTCCGACGGAAATGCAGAAATTCTATAAGGCATTTTTTGATGTGAATGTAGGCGTTGATATTATACCGGAGGACAGGGATTTTTCTTCTTATCAGGTCGTGATTCTTCCGCAGCTTATTATAACGAAGCATAGTATGGAAGAGAGAATTAAGAAATTTGCAGCAGATGGGGGAACGGTAGTTCTTACATACCGATGCGCAGTTAAGGATGCTGATAACAATGTCCCATTTGGCAAAACCATGCCTGTCGGTTACAATGAATTGCTGGGGCTGTGCGTGGTGGAAACAGAAAGCCTTCAGGATGCTTCGGCGTTTCAGGTGACTGGCAAAGGCTGCATGGAAGGATTGTCCGGATACGGCGGCATTTTCAGAGATATGATTGCTGTGGATGATGCAGAAGTCCTTTTTGGCTATGATGATAAGTTTTATAAGGAATATGCGGCTGTAACAAGAAAACGTGCCGGGAAAGGAATGGCATATTATATAGGCTGCGGACTTGATGAAGCGTTAATGAAACAGATTATGACATTAATAATGAAAGAAAATAATCTGGAAATGCTTTCTTCTCCGGATGGTGTTGAAGTTGTAACCAGAAAAGGGAATGGGCAAAACATAAAAATGTATATAAACCATAATGATGCAGCTGTATTGATGGACGGCGCAGAGCTTTCACCATTTGAATGCAGGATTGAGTGTTTTGATTAAGTAACTTTTCGGGATTCTTCTGCGGAAGAATCCCGTGAAGATTTCCCGTGAGGAATCTGGAAAAAAATCTTGACGCTTGTCCTGCAATATGATATAGTAGATGGGCGATGTAACAGTCTTTTTTTTATGCCTAAATTTTTCTGTGATGAAAAATTTGTAAAACAGGCGTTTTATGCAAAGGCAGAATGCCTGGATTTTATGCGGTCTGGGTGAAATGCCGGAACTGGCAGCTGTAACAGCAGAATATTAAGATATGGAGGTAACCGTCGTGAGAGTAAAAATTACATTGGCTTGTACAGAGTGCAAGCAGCGCAATTATGATACGACAAAGGAAAAGAGAAACCATCCTGACAGAATGGAAACAAGGAAGTATTGCAGATTCTGTAGAAGACACACATTACACAAAGAAACCAAATAATGTAAAAATACATTATTGAAGTGTGTGTTTTGGGAAAGGAATGTGAAGTTTGAAGGTTAAAGAATTTCAAACTCCAAATTGGTGTCGCAGGCTCCGCCAATTTGCGCCATTAGTTGCTCCCTGCG
The DNA here is from genome assembly GCA_021200535.1 of Clostridiaceae bacterium. GTDB lineage: Bacteria > Bacillota > Clostridia > Lachnospirales > Lachnospiraceae > Butyribacter. Next base: position 24,850 of record JAJQGL010000118.1, read on the forward strand.
GTCTTAACATGGAGGCGAAATATGGAAGATTCTGAGAACAAGAAGGAAGAAGTACAGCAGAACGAACCAAAAAAGACAGAACCGAAAAAGACAGAAAAAGCTGCAAAGAAAAAGGGTGGTTTCTTTCGGTCTTTGAAGGCTGAGTTTAAAAGATGTGTTTGGCCGGAAAAAGACAGGATTATTAAAGAGACTACAGCGGTTGTCATTGTAACAGTAATTTTAGGTGCAGTCATTGCCCTGCTTGATTTTGTGATCAAGGCGGGTCTTGATAAGATTATTCAGATAGGATAAGGGTGATAAACTTATGGCAGATACAGAGGCACATTGGTATGTTGCACATACTTATTCCGGATATGAGAATAAGGTAAAAATGGATATTGAAAAAACAATCGAGAACCGTAATCTTCAGGATCAGATTTTTGAGGTATCCGTTCCTATGTTGAATGTTGTTGAGGAAAAGAACGATGCAAAGAAAACAGTGCAGAAAAAAATGTTTCCTGCGTATGTTCTCATCAACATGATTATGAATGATGATACCTGGTATGTAGTCCGCAATACCAGAGGAGTTACCGGGTTTGTAGGACCGGGTTCTAAGCCGGTTCCGCTTACAGATGAAGAAATGGCAAGTATGGGACTGAAAGTGGATGCGCCGAATGTTCCGTTTAATATCGGTGACTCTGTTGTCGTAAAATCTGGTGTCTGGGAAGACACAACCGGTATTGTTCGTCAGATTGATCATCAGAATCAAATGGTTACAATCAATATTGACATGTTTGGCCGCGAAACACCTGTTGAAATTAGTTTCAATGATGTAGAAGCCGTCTAATTGAATCGTTATGCAAAGTCTTCGCAGGGCATTATTGGTCCTGCGGAAAGAAAAAAATGCAACGCCCTGCGGGGCTTGCGGAAAGAGGTAGAGAAATGGCTAAGAAAGTCGAAGGATATATTAAATTACAGATTCCTGCTGCAAAGGCAACGCCGGCACCACCTGTTGGACCGGCTCTTGGTCAGCACGGAGTAAATATTGTAGCGTTTACAAAGGAGTTTAATGCAAAGACAGCTGGGCAGGAGGGTATGCTGATTCCTGTTGTTATCACAGTATATCAGGATAAGAGCTTCAGTTTTATTACAAAAACTCCGCCTGCAGCAGTGCTTATTAAAAAGGCCTGCAACATTCAGTCTGGTTCCGGTGAGCCGAACAAGACAAAGGTTGCTAAGATCACAAAAGCACAGGTTCAGGAGATTGCAGAGACGAAGATGCCTGATTTAAATGCTGCTTCCCTGGAAGCTGCAATGAGCATGATTGAAGGCACAGCCCGCAGTATGGGTGTTACAGTAGAGTAGCATTTTGCATGGACAAATCGCATAAAATTACGCATAAGAAATCGTATAAATTATGCAAGAAATTGCATAAAATTATGCATAAGTTATGTATAAAAAATCGCATAAAAATTACGCATAAAAGACTTGTTATGGAATTGAACGTTGTGGGAGGCGACACAGCAGTGTCATAGAACCCGCCGTTATTACCACCAGGAGGTTATATATTATGAAAAGAGGAAAAAAATATCAGGAAGCTGCAAAGTTGATCGACAGGACGAAGCAGTATGAAATTCCGGAAGCAGTTGGCTTAGTAAAAAAAGCGTCAACTGCAAAATTTGATGAGACAGTAGAAGCCCACATCAGACTCGGCGTAGACGGACGTCATGCAGACCAGCAGATTCGTGGCGCGGTTGTACTGCCAAACGGAACCGGTAAAGAGGTTAAGGTTCTGGTATTTGCAAAGGGCGAAAAAGTGGATGAGGCATTGGCTGCAGGTGCGGACTATGCAGGCGGTGATGAACTGATTCCAAGGATCCAGAATGAAGGATGGCTTGATTTTGATGTCGTTGTTGCAACTCCAGACATGATGGGCGTTGTTGGACGGCTCGGACGTGTACTTGGACCAAAAGGTTTAATGCCAAACCCGAAGGCTGGTACTGTTACGATGGACGTTACTAAGGCAATCAATGATATTAAGGCAGGTAAGGTAGAGTACAGACTGGATAAAGCAAATATTGTACATGTTCCGGTTGGAAAGGTTTCTTTCTCAGAAGAGCAGCTTGTACAGAATGTGGAAGCATTACTGGATGCTATTACAAAGGCTAAGCCTTCTGCTGCAAAAGGGCAGTATTACAGAAGTGTTTCCATTTCCAGCACAATGGGACCTGGCGTAAAGGTTAGCACAGTAAAATATGCATAAGAGCGTGTAAGGTTATTTGGAAAGCACTTTTCCTTGGCGGATATGCTGCCATGGAAGAGTGCTTTTTAGAAAAAAATCTGCTTGCAAAATGGCATTGATTGTGATAGAATATTTTTTGTTGTCAGGCGTTTAGCAGGATTCTGCCGACGTGGCTCAATTGGCAGAGCAGCTGATTTGTAATCAGCAGGTTATCGGTTCGAGTCCGATCGTCGGCTTCAGATAAGTAATGTGGAATGAGATTGCGGACCTTTAGCTCAGTTGGTTAGAGCAATCGGCTCATAACCGATCGGTCCAGGGTTCGAGTCCCTGAGGGTCCATTTACGTACAAAAGCAGATTATAAAAAAGCCGGTTTTTGAAAAACAGGTTTAATTTTACCGGTATTTTATTGTATCTGGCCCAGTGGCTCAGTTGGTTAGAGCGCCGCCCTGTCACGGCGGAGGTCACGGGTTCGAGTCCCGTCTGGGTCGTTTCCTGATGGCATAAAATGATTGACATCAGAGGCTGCATTATATATAATAATAAAGACTGCCACGCAAAGCGTGTGTAGATAATGATCATGAAGCTCTGCTTCATGATAGAATGATAAGCAGACCGAGCATGCTTGCATGTGAGGGTGCAACAAGATCATGAAGC
>JAJQGL010000054.1 GCA_021200535.1 Clostridiaceae bacterium
GATATCCGGTGAATCAGTCTGAGGATGTAGAAAAACAGCTGTCTTATGCAGTCGGCAACGAAAAGAAAGAGGGAGATGAGGTATACCGCACGTTTGGCGATGTGGCACTGCAGGAAGGCTTCAATCAGATTGCGGGCAAATTTTATATGATTGCCGATATTGAGAAGGTTCATGCCAGCCGCTTTCAGGAATTTCTGAATCTGTTGAAACAGGGCAGACTGTTTGCTGCAGACGTTAAAACCGGCTGGATGTGCATGAATTGCGGATATATTATTGAGGCAACCAATGCACCTCAGAATTGTCCGGTCTGTGATGCAGACCAGGGGTATTTTATCCGACTGTCAATGGCGCCGTATACTGTTCCGGAAATGGATGCCAAAAAACAGCAGGATCTTGGAAAGTAGATTTTTTTATTGCAAAAAAAAGAAGCCAGACAAAAACGATTTTATTCTGGCTTCAAACAATTTACTGCGGAAGAAGGGACTTGAACCCTCACTCGGAATCCCGAACATGAACCTGAATCATGCCTGTCTGCCAATTCCAGCACTTCCGCATATGTGTTTCAAACACGATTAATATCATAACAGTAAAAAAAAGAAATGTCAAATGTTTTTTTTAAAATTGTCATTTCTTTTTTTTCTGTTTTTTTGTCATTCGCTGTTATTCACCATCTTATCACAGTTTTTTTCTTGACTTATTATGGATTTGAGTTAGAATAGAAGATAGCATTTTGCGTTTTTAACGTAGCAGAATCCGTATGGGCAAATGCCGTTTTTTCGGATTCTTCGCAAAATTACATTTGGAGGAGTAAACATGAATTCAGCAAAAAAAATTATGACCCAGCAGGAGCAGGATACCAAAAAGAAGCCAGTATCGGTTCCTGCCAAAAAAATGTCGTTTGGAGGATCGGGAGATGACGGTTCCAGCAAAAAAGCATTTATCCTGATTGCGCTTTGCGTTGTTGTCATTGTGGCGATTAGTATCTCTGTGGGCAAGAAATACTTTCAGCCGCAGGTTGTTGCCACAGTAGGCGAGACAGACATTACGATGGATGATATGATGTATCCGATCTATGAGATTGAGAGCGAGTATCAGCAGTGGGATGAGCTTTATCAGATGTATTATGGAACCAGTGTGTGGGATGCAACCTATCAGGGATCCAATTCTTCGGCTGCAGCTGCCGGTGCGACAAATGCAGTTGGGCTGAAGCAGGAAGTGATTGACCAGGAAATTGAGTATGAGCTTTTATATCAGAAGGCGACAGAGGCGGGCTATTCTCTGGATGATGAGGATAATGCAGAAATCGAAGAGGAAGTGGCAGATGCGTTAAAAGGGCTCTCCTGGCTTCAGAAATTCCAGCTTAATATTTCCGAGTCGAAATTGACAGAACGCTTTGAAAAGAGAACACTTGCTGAAAAATATAAAGAGGATAAGCAGGAAGAGTTAAATCAGGAAGTAGATGAGGATGCGGCAATCGAAGATATTTCGAAAAAAGATTACCGCCAGTATGATATCCAGTATTACTATGCATCTACAACATCAACAGATGACGATGGAAATTCGGTTGATCTGACAACAAAAGAAAAGAAAGCACTTGCTGCAAAAATGAAAGCACTTGCGAAAAAAGCGAAAAGTGCAAAGAATTTTAAAAAGCTGCTGGATGACAGTGAAGAGGACATTACGCTGACAGATGATGAAAGCTTTACGGAACAGGATGGCTGGTCCATGGTGTCTAATAAGTACGTGAAACAGATTAAGAAAATGAAAAACGGTGAAATTTCCGAGGCGATCATTGATGACAAGACAGGATATTACGTTGTGGTCAAAATGATTGATAACAATTCAACCGAGGCTTATGATGAAGCCTGCGAAACTGCGATTACAGAGGCACAGGACGAAAAATATAACGATTGGTTTGCAGATGAGCAGACTGCCATCGGCGTTACTCTGGATGATTCATGGAATGACGTTACATTGGGAACGGTTACGACAGATATTGTAACTCTGGAGGATTTACAGGAGATGGAAGAGGATTCGTCCGATGCATCCAGCGCTGAGTAATCAGAAGCAATGAGAAAGGAAAACGGAAAAGCATGGGAAATGTAAAAAGGATTTATGTAGAGAAAAAGGCGCCTTATGCAGTACGTGCAAGGGAGCTGAAGGAGGAAATAACCCGTTATCTTGGGGTTCGCGGCCTGAAAAAAGTGAGAGTGCTGATCCGCTATGACGTGGAAAACTTAAGCGATGCTACTTATACCCAGGCGCTTGGAACAGTCTTTTCCGAACCGCCGGTAGACCACTGTTATGAGGAGCAGTTTGACAGACCGGAAAAAGCGCTTGTTTTTTCGGTTGAATATTTACCGGGACAGTTTGACCAGCGGGCAGATTCTGCGGAGCAGTGTGTCAGGCTTTTGAATGAAAAGGAAACCCCGGTGATCCGTTCTGCGACAACATATGTGTTTGAAGGGGATATCAGCGACGGGGACGCTGCAAAAATCAGGGATTACTGTATTAATCCGGTAGATTCCAGGGAAACGGACGAGACAAAACCGGATACGCTGCTGCAGCAGTTTGATGAACCGGAGGATGTTGCCGTTTTTGAAGGATTTCAGTCGATGCCGGAAGAGGAGCTTAAGGGGTTATATGACTCTTTGAATCTGGCGATGACCTTTCAGGATTTCCTTCATATTCAGAAATATTTTTCGGGGGAGGAAAAAAGAGATCCATCTGTGACAGAAATCCGTGTGCTGGATACGTACTGGTCAGATCATTGCCGTCATACAACTTTCCTGACGGAATTGAAGCATGTGTCCTTTGAGGATGGTTTCTGCAAAGAGCCGATTCAGAAAACGTATCAGAATTACGAAGCAGTTCGTGCAGAAATCTTTCGGGACAGGCCGGATAAGTTTGTTTCCCTTATGGATATTGCGCTGATGGCCATGCGTAAATTAAAGGCGGACGGTAAACTGGACGATATGGAAGAGTCTGATGAAATCAATGCCTGTTCTATCGTTGTACCGGTTACGATTGACGGTAAAGAAGAGGAATGGCTGGTATTTTTCAAAAATGAAACCCACAACCATCCGACAGAAATTGAGCCGTTTGGAGGGGCTGCAACCTGTCTGGGCGGTGCAATTCGTGACCCGCTTTCCGGACGCGGCTATGTTTATCAGGCCATGCGTGTAACCGGGGCTGCCGATCCGACAGTTTCGATGAAGGATACGCTGAAAGGAAAGCTTCCGCAGCGCAAGATTGTGACTGGGGCAGCGCAGGGGTACAGCTCATATGGCAATCAGATCGGTCTGGCAACAGGGCTGGTCAAGGAAATTTATCACCCGAACTATGTTGCCAAGCGCATGGAAATTGGCGCTGTTATGGGAGCTGCACCGCGGCGTAACGTTATTCGGGAAAACAGTGATCCGGGAGATATTATCATTCTTCTGGGAGGGCGCACCGGGCGCGATGGAATAGGCGGCGCTACCGGCTCTTCGAAAGCGCATACCACACAGTCTATTGATGTATGCGGCGCGGAGGTTCAGAAAGGAAATGCGCCAACAGAGCGGAAAATCCAGCGTCTGTTCCGCCGGCAGGAGGTTAGCTCCATTATTAAAAAATGCAATGATTTTGGTGCAGGCGGCGTGTCGGTTGCCATTGGTGAGCTTGCTGACGGGCTGCGGATTGATCTGGATAAGGTGCCGAAGAAATATGCCGGTCTTGATGGGACGGAACTGGCAATTTCGGAATCTCAGGAACGTATGGCAGTTGTTGTTGCCAGGGAAAATGTTGACCGGATGCTTGCCTTTGCAGATGAGGAGAACCTCGAGGCGGTTGTTGTGGCTGAGGTCACGGAGGAGCCAAGGCTGGTTTTGAAGTGGAGAGATCAGGTCATTGTCAATATCTCCAGAGCATTTTTAAATACCAATGGCGCACATCAGGAAACGGATGTCACTGTGACTATGCCGGACAGGGAAGAAAATTATTTTGAAAAGAACCGGGATACTTCGGATTTAAAAGAAGCGTGGCTTTCTACGCTGCATGATTTGAATGTCTGCTCCCAGAAAGGCCTGGTAGAGATGTTTGACAGCTCGATCGGAGCTGCCACGGTCACAATGCCATATGGCGGAAAAACGCAGCGGACTGAGACGCAGACCATGATTGCAAAACTTCCGGTACTTTCCGGAACATGTGATACAGTGACCATGATGAGCTATGGCATGGATCCGTATTTAACCAGCTGGAGCCCGTATCACGGAGCCGTTTATGCAGTTGTATCCTCTGTGGCAAAAATTGTTGCGGCGGGTGGAGATTTCAGTAAAATACGTCTTACCTTTCAGGAGTATTTCCGCCGCCTTGGAACGGATCCAAAGCGCTGGGGGGAGCCAATGGCAGCGCTTCTTGGTGCCTATGATGTACAAATGAAGCTGGGTCTTCCGTCGATTGGCGGAAAGGACAGCATGTCAGGTACATTTGACAATATTGATGTGCCGCCGACACTTTGTTCCTTTGCAGTAGACGTGGCAAAGCTGCAGGATGTGGTAACACCTGAGCTGAAAAAGGCGGGAAATATATTAGTAAAATTTGACATTCAGAAGGACGCTTATTCACTGCCGGAATATGATCAGCTGATGGCGCTTTACCGCCAGATTACAAAAATGATTCAGGACAAAGTCATTGTCTCTGCTTATGCAGTCGGTTTTGGAGGTGTCTGTGAAGCAGTCAGTAAAATGGCGTTTGGAAATGAGCTTGGTGTGACGATAGATTCGTCTGTACCGGAGAAAGCATTGTTTTCCAAGGATTACGGCGCTGTGATCGCTGAGGTCTCTGTGGCTGACCAAAGCCGGATAACGGCAGAATATACAAAGATTGCCGATATTACAGAGAAGCCGGAATTTGTTTACCGCGATACGGTGATCACCATGCAGGAGGCGTTAGAGAGCTGGACAAGCCGTCTGGAAGAAGTTTTTCCGACACGTTCAGACGTTGAGCAGAAAGCACTGGAAGATTCGCTTTTTGATTCGAAGATAGTATATACGGCAAAGAATCGGATTGCAAAACCGCAGGTATTCATTCCGGTATTTCCGGGTACAAACTGTGAATATGATACAGGAAAGGCCTTTGAGACTGCAGGCGCAGATGTAAAGACGGTGGTGTTCCGGAATATGTCCGAAAGTCAGATCGTAGAATCGGTCAATGCATTTGACAAGGCAATACGGGAATCACAGATTCTGATGTTTTCCGGCGGCTTTAGCGCCGGTGACGAGCCGGATGGATCGGCGAAGTTTATTGCATCGGTTTTCCGGAATCCGAAGATTATGGATGCGGTACATGAACTGCTGCAGAAGCGTGATGGTCTGGCTCTTGGCATCTGTAACGGATTTCAGGCACTGATCAAACTGGGGCTGGTTCCGTATGGGGAAATTACGCCGCAGACAGAAGCTGCGCCGACTCTGACAACAAATAGCATTGGCAGACATATTTCCAAATCTGTTTACACGAAAGTCTGCACCAATCAGTCACCTTGGCTGAGAAAGGCAGAGCTTGGCGGTGTTTATGCGATTCCGGCATCCCACGGCGAAGGACGTTTTGTCGCACCAAAATCTGTGATTGACGAACTGTTTGCTGCAGGCCAGGTTGCTACCAGATATGTCGACCTGCAGGGAAATCCGACAATGGATGAGGAATATAACCCAAATGGTTCCTATGCGGCAATCGAGGGTATTACCAGCCCGGATGGACGAGTGCTGGGAAAGATGGCGCATTCGGAAAGAATTGGGGAAGGCGTTGCCATGAATATTTACGGCGACCAGAATCAGCATATTTTTGAAGCTGGGGTAGATTATTTTAAATAAGCAGATAACTTGCGGCACGGATGTACAATAGAAAGCTTCTATTGTACATTTCCTGCCTAGTACAGCGAATATTAAGTAGTTGGCAAATCAAACCTATCCAAAACTTAATTTTCGCTGCACTAATGCTGCAAAATATGGCTGCAAAGAGTGGCGCAAAAAATGCTTGACATTAACAAAAAATTCCTGTATTATAGACATTGTGTTCGGCAAACGGACATGTGATGCACGAGTGGCTCAGTGGTGGAGTATCGCCTTGCCAAGGCGAGGGTCGCGGGTTCGAATCCCGTCTCGTGCTTCTGGTCAGATATCTTTGTCCAGATCGGTTTTTTAATTATATAGCGTTCTGTTTGGATTAAATTAGCGAAATGTGTTATATCATAATGTATGAAAGGGTTGTGCTATTTCATCCGTACAGGAAATTATGCACGAGTGGCTCAGTGGTGGAGTATCGCCTTGCCAAGGCGAGGGTCGCGGGTTCGAATCCCGTCTCGTGCTTTTTTTGTGTAAAATAAATTGTTGCTTAGTGCGAAAAATCGTAATGTTGGAGGCTATGAATGAAAAAACAGCATGATTCCAGAAATTTATCTATGGTAATGGATTTTTATGAAATGACAATGAGCCATGGCTATTTTCAGGAGAGACAAGGAAAAAGCGGTGCGTGTGAAAAGGATGAGCTGGTTGTGTTTGATGTGTTTTACCGCAGCAATCCGGACGGTGGAGGGTATTCGATCTTTGCCGGGCTAGAGCAGATTGTCGAATATGTTCAGAATCTGCATTTTGAGGAAGAGGATATTTCCTACCTGCGCAGTCAGGGGATTTTTTCTGAGGATTTTTTGCAGTATTTGTCTGATTTTACCTTTCAGGGGGATATTTATGCCATGCCGGAAGGCACTGTTATGTATCCGGAGGAACCGGTCCTGACAGTGATTGCCCCGGTAATTGACGCGCAGTTAATTGAAACGGCGGTTCTTTTGGAAATTAACCATCAGTCACTGATTGCGACAAAGACAAGGCGGATTTGCAATGCGGCGGACGGCAGGGTGGTATCTGATTTTGGAGCAAGGCGCGCGCATAATATGGATGCTGCGGTATATGGTGCCAGGGCAGCATATATTGGCGGAGCAGAATCTACTGCTACTGTGCTGGCAGGGCAAATGTTTGACATTCCGGTAAGCGGGACAATGGCGCATAGCTGGATTATGTATTTTCCGGATGAGTATACCGCATTTGAAAAATATGCGAGATTGTATCCGGATGCCGCAGTCTTATTGGTGGATACGTATGATGTACTCCGCAGCGGCGTTCCGAATGCAATCCGTGTTGCAAAAGAAGTGCTGGAACCAATGGGCAAGAGGTTAAAAGGGATTCGCCTGGATAGCGGTGATCTTGCCTATTTATCGAAAAAAGCCAGAAAGCTGTTGGATGCTGCCGGATTGCAGGACTGCATTATTGTGGCGTCAAACAGTCTGGATGAATTTACAATACAATCCCTGATTTCGCAGGGGGCGTGCATTGACAGCTTTGGCGTTGGGGAGCGGCTGATTACGTCAAAGTCAGAGCCTGTATTCGGGGCGGTCTATAAGATTGCTGCTGTGATGAGGAACGCAGTTTTTGAGCCAAGGATTAAAATATCAGAAAATATAGAAAAAATAACAAATCCAGGCTATAAACGGCTGTACCGGGTATATAATGAACAGGGGAAGGCGATTGCAGATTTGATTGCCTGTCAGGAAGAACTGATCGGGGATTATGAAAAAGTAACTGTGATTGATCCAAAGAAACCGTGGAAAAAACGCTTTTTTGAAAACTGTACTTTCCGGCAGATGCTGGAGCCTGTTTTTATCCGCGGGGAATTTGTTGGAAAAAAACGTTCCGCAAAAGAAATTAGGGAATATGTAAAAACACAGCTTGAGAGGGAAATTTGGGAAGAGGAGCAGCGCTTTGTAAATCCGCATGTTCATTATCTGGATATGACGCCCCGGTATTACCATATGAAAACAGAACTGCTGGCATTGGCAAAGGAATAAAATACAGGCAGTGTGACAATACTGTCTGGAAAACAAAGAAAAGAGGTTGTATGAAAAAAAGAATCTATGTGATACTGGTTGTTTTGCTGCTTATACTGGCAGGGATATATTATTATGCCGTTTTTCCGGCTATCAATATTCATGAGACATCCTTCTGGGGCGTTTCCTTACTGATCTGTATATTGCTTAGCATTATTTTGGCAATGCGGCAGATTTCCGACAGGGTGAAAAAACACACAGGTAATATTAAGTTAAAAGAGCTAATCGGGATTCCTTTCTTTTCCAAGGTCTTTCTTGCATTTGGCGTACTTGTTGTTTTGGTATTTCTCATAGGGGAGCTGGCAAGCAGTGATTTCTTCCGGGCCAAGAGCTATGCTTCCCTGCTGGAGGTTACGGAATGTAATTTTAGCAGTGACATGCCGGAGTCCTCAGAGGTAACAGATATTGCACTGATGGATACAGAAAGCGCCAGGATTTTGGGCAACCGAAAAATTGGTTCGCTCTCTGATGTTGTCAGCCAATATGAAGTGGAAGAGGACTATACCCAGATTGCGGTCGACAAACGTCCAATGAAGGTTTCCAGCCTTAAATATGCAAGCTTTTTCAAATGGTACAACAATAGAAACAAGGGAGTGCCGGGGTATGTCAAGGTGGATCCGGTGACTTTTGAGGCGGAATATGTTGCGCTGGATGAAGGTATGAAATATGTGCCTTCAGCTTATTTTAATTATAATCTGCAGAGACATGTGCAGCTTGCATATCCGACCAAAATAATATCGGGTTATCATTTTGAAATTGATGACGACGGAAATCCATATTATATTTGTCCGACTGTGACGGCAAAGATCGGTCTTTTTGGCGGTTTTGATGTAAATGGTGCTATTTTTTGCGACCCGGTAAGCGGAGCTTGTGAATATTATTCAACAGATGAATTTCCAAGCTGGGTAGATTCTGTTTATTCAGGAGATCTCCTGACGCAGAAATATAACTGGTACGGGACGTTAAGCGATGGCTTTTGGAACAGTATCATTGGACAATCCGGGTGCAAGGTTGCAACTGATGATTTTGGGTATAAAATTATTGAAGATGATGTCTGGGTTTACACTGGCGTGACATCAGTGATTGGGGATCAGTCCAATATCGGTTTTGTGATGATGAATCAGAGAACCTCTGAGGCGAAATATTATAAGGTGTCTGGGGCAGAGGAACATTCTGCAATGGACTCTGCAGAGGGAGAGGTTCAGGAAAAGGGATATACGGCATCCTTCCCGAGCCTGGTTAATGTAGAGGGTGTTCCGACATATATTATGGTACTGAAAGATGCCGCCGGTTTAGTAAAGCTGTATGCCATGGTCAATGTAGAGCAATATAATATTGTTGCGACAGCAAGCAGCCAGGAGGATGTATTTACAAAATATAAAAATATGCTGGCTTCAAGCGGCAAAATAACAGAAGAGGCAGAAGAAATACAGGAGACGGCAGAAGCAGAGATTGTGGTGGCTGATATTCAGTTTATTGAATCGTCGGGAGATACGGTCGTGTATATTCGGTCGGAAGAAAATCAGATTTTCAAGCAGCCTTTTTCGGAGAATGAATCTCTGATTAAAATTGTTACAGGAGATCGTCTGTTTGTGACGTATGTGGAGGCGGAGAATGGAATCCATTCGCTTCAGGAATTTGAAATTATTGACTAGTACATCGTCAAACTATCCCAAACTTATTTCGCTGTACTAGTGCAGCGCTTTGTAAATAACCGGATTTTATGCGCAGAATGTTTTTCTTTTAGATTTATTTTAGAAAATCTTCTGAAATAAGACCTTGTATTTTAAATGTACAGGTTTAAAATAGGATTTAGGAATAAAATCTGGAAGGGGGATAAATCATGGGACAACGTTTTTCAAGGTTTATGCAGGGACGGTATGGCGGAGACCAGTATGGTAATTTTTTGGTCATTTTAGCAGTTGTTATTTTGGTGATTGAGTTTTTTATTCCCAATTATTTTGTGAAAAATATTTTAAACGCCATTGCATTGCTTTTGTTATGTTACTCCTATTTCCGCATATTTTCCAGAAATTATCAAAAGCGATATGCAGAAAACCAGAAATATCTGCAAAAATATTATGCGTTAAGGAATGCGCTGTTAAAAAGGAAGAACCGCGCAGCACAGCGGAAAACCCATCGAATTTTTAAATGCCCGTCCTGCAAACAGGCGATCCGTGTTCCAAAGGGAAAAGGGAAAATTGCGATTGTCTGCCCAAAGTGTAATACAGAATTTATTCGCAGAAGCTGATGTGCCGTGTGGGGAAGTTTGTTGTCAAACCTACTTGGAAATGGGGGTTCTGATGAGGATTGTCAAGTTTAAAATGGAAAGACCGGGTCAGGTCAAAACAGGAGATCAGGTGGAGATCAGTGAAAAAAAGACTGCTCTTAACTATAGTTACATTATTGAACCGGCCGTTGCAATGTCTGGCTGTTATAAGGTGAGCGGACGCATAAAAAACAGGCAGGGGACAGTGAAAAAAGTCATTCATAATTCGAGGGGATATTATGTTTTTGTAGAGTTTGACGAGGAGGAAACAGACAGTCAGGTGTATGAGGAAATGAATGCCGGAGAGGATGTCAGTGACAGTGTGCCTGCGCGCAATGTATAAAGAATATGTGTGATGTGTATAGAATATGCGCACTGTGAACAGAGTATGTGTAATGTGTATAAGAATATGCGCACTGTGCATAGAATTTGCGCACTGTGAACAGAGTATGTGTAATGTGTATAGAATATGCACACTGTGAACAGAATTTGCGCAGAAATGAGGATGAAATGCTAAAAACGGGAATTTCAGGAGAATGTGAAACGCTGGTTACAAAAGAGCTTACAGCAGAAGTGATGGGAAGCGGCGAACTCGCTGTATATGCAACACCGGCAATGGTTGCGCTGATGGAGAAAACGGCGTATCAAAGCGTTGCGTCTGAACTGGAAGCGGGGATGGGAAGCGTTGGAACGCGGATGGACGTAAAACATGTAGCGGCATCTCCGGTTGGGATGAAGATTCTTTGCAAAACAGAGCTGACAAAGATTGACGGACGTAAGCTGGTTTTCCGGGTTGAAGCATATGATGCATCCGGACTGATCGGTGAGGGAATCCATGAGCGGTTTATTGTGGATAATGCAAAGTTTCAGGAGAAAGCAGACGGTAAACTTTGGTCAGAAAACTAAAAAACACACGGTTCATTTTTTGAACCGTGTGTTTTTTGCGGCAGAGATAACCGCAAATTCTGTTACCGCTTATTACTCTGTTTCCAGATATGCATTTTTTCAGCTTCCTCGATCAGTTCGTCGCGGAAGTCAGGATGGGCAACGGAGATAATTGCCTCTGCTTTTTGCCAGCTGGATAATCCTTTTAGATTTACGATACCGTATTCTGTTACAAAATAATGAACATTGGCGCGGGTATCCGTTACAATGGAACCATCTGCAAGTGTCGGCCGGATTCTTGATTTGACCGTGCCGTCTTTCTGCTTAAAGGTAGAGGACATGCAGATAAAGGATTTTCCGCCGTTTGACAAGTATGCGCCGAGTACGAAATCAAGCTGTCCGCCGGCGCCGCTGATTTGTTTTGTGCCTGCGGATTCGGCATTTACCTGGCCGAACAGATCAATATCGACTGCGTTGTTGATGGAAATAAAATTATCCAGTGAAGCGATCTGGCGGATATCATTTGTATAATCTACCGGAGCGCTCATGCATTCCGGATTTTCATCTAAGTAATCATACAGCTTTTGCGTGCCGGATGCAAAGGCATATACCTGACGGTATTTGTCTATGCACTTGCGGCTTCCGGTAATCTTTCCTGCTTTCGCGATATCGACAAATGCATCTACATACATCTCTGTGTGCACGCCCAGATCTTTCAGATCGGATTTAGCAATCAGGGAACCGACGGCATTTGGCATTCCGCCAATACCAAGCTGCAGGCATGCGCCGTCTGGTATTTCATTTACGATATATTTTGCAACTGCCTGGTCAACCTCTGTGGCAGGAGCGGCAGCGCCCATGCATGCCATTGGAGGATTATTTCCTTCAACGATGAAGCTTACCTTGCTGATGTGGATCGATTCCTCGTGGCCGCCAAGACAGCGGGGCATATTTTCGTTGACTTCTACAATAATGATTTCGGCGCGTTCACACATAGCAGCCATGTGGGAGGCGTTTGGTCCGAAATTAAAGAAACCGTGGCTGTCCATTGGCGCTACCTGAAACATAGCGACGCGGCATGGTGCTGCCAAATCCCTGTAATATCTCGGAAGCTCCGAGTAGCGTATCGGGGCGTAGTATGAAAATCCTTCTGCAATCGCTTTTCTTTCAATGCCGCCCATATGCCAGGAATTCCATGTCATGTGCTCTTTTGGATTATCTATTTTAAAGATTTCCGGCTGCCACATTAAAATTCCGCCACGGAATTTTACATCGGACAGCTCCGGAAGCCTTTTTGCCATCGCAGCGTCAAGGGCAACCGGTACGCCGGAACACCAGCCATAGTCAACCCAGTCTCCGCTGTTTACAACCTTTACCGCCTCTTCGGCGGTCGTCTTTTTTTGCTCATACATCGTCTTAAAATCCATAATCATTCTCCATTCCCGCACACTATTTAAATTTCCAGCCCAAAAGAGTCTTGAATCCATAGTCTTTTCGGCCAATGTTTCACCTGCTGTAATGAAAAGAAGAATCTGTGGTGTGCGTACACAAATCCGACTAAAAACTCACTTTACTTAAAATAACATGTTTTTCTTTTGTTTTCAACTTTTCTGCATAGAGGGCGGTGCTGGAAAAACGTGTTATTTCTACTTTTTTCACAAAGTCAGAAGGAAAAGCTCTTGCTAATTTGGTTATTTTGATTTATTATTAGCAATGGAGAGCATTACTATAGCGTAAGTCTGTTGTTTACAGAAAAGCTGACCAAAAAAGTGATGCCGACGACAGATTTATGTCAATATATAATTTTTAAGGAGGATTTTAAGTTATGGCAAAGAAAGTAGTTTTGGCAGGCGCATGCCGTACTGCAATCGGTAAAATGGGCGGGGGACTCAGCACTACTCCAGCACCTGTTTTAGGTTCTATTGTGATCAAAGAAGCTTTAAAAAGAGCGGGCGTTCCGGCTGATCAGGTGGATCATGTCTATATGGGCTGTGTAATTCAGGCCGGCCTTGGACAGAACGTTGCACGACAGGCTTCTATTAAGGCAGGTTTGCCTATTGAAACTCCTGCAGTGACTGTAAATGTTGTTTGCGGTTCCGGTTTGAACTGTGTAAATATGGCTGCACAGATGATTGAAGCAGGCGATGCAGATATTGTTGTGGCCGGTGGTATGGAAAATATGTCAATGGCTCCTTATGCTATGATGCAGGGCCGTTACGGATACCGCATGAACAATGGCAAATTAGTAGATACAATGGTAAACGATGCGTTGTGGGATGCATTTAACCAGTATCATATGATGATTACGGCAGAGAATGTTGCAGACCAGTGGAAGCTCACAAGGGAAGAGCTGGATGAATTTGCTGCAAACAGCCAGCAGAAATGCGAAGCTGCCATCAACGCCGGCGGTTTTGATGATGAGATTGTACCTGTTGAAATCAAGACAAGAAAAGGCGTTACGGTATTTGATAAGGATGAAGGACCACGTCCTGGCACAACCGCTGAGGGACTTGCAAACTTAAAGTGCTGTTCCGGAAAAGAAGGCGGCGTTGTCACAGCAGGTAACGCTTCCGGCATTAACGACGGAGCTGCAGCAATCGTGGTTATGAGTGAAGAAAAAGCAAAAGAGCTGGGCGTAACTCCGATGGCAACCTTTGTCGGCGGCGCGTTAGGCGGTGTTGATCCTTCTATTATGGGTGTCGGACCGGTTGCATCCACGAAGAAGCTTTTCGAAAAGACAGGGCTTTCCATTGATGATATTGACATCATCGAGGCAAATGAAGCATTTGCTGCACAGTCGGTAGCAGTTGCAAAGGATCTTGGCTTTGATATGTCCAAAGTAAATAAAAAGGGCGGCGCAATCGCGCTGGGTCATCCGGTAGGTGCTTCCGGCTGCCGTATTCTGGTAACACTGCTTCATCAGATGCAGAAAGGCGAGAAGGGACTTGCTACATTGTGTATCGGCGGTGGAATGGGCTGCTCTACAATCGTAGAAAAAGAGTGATTTTCCTGCCTGCGGGGAATATGCCGGATTAGGAGCAAGAAGTGAAGCGGAATGCAATATTCTGCTTGACGAACATAAAAGGAGACATAGTGTGAAAAATCACACTGATGTGCTGATTTTTCACAATCCTCTGTAAGAGGATTTGGCTATTTGTGCCGGAGCGTCACAAATTAGCCCTAGTGGCAGATGAGAAATTGCCTTCGCAAATTTCTCATCGCCCCGTCGCGTAAAACGCTCCGGAATGGAGATTATTATGGATTTTATTTTATATGAAACAGACGGAGCTGTTGCTACGATCACAATTAACCGTGAAAAAGCGCTTAACGCATTAAACAGTCAGGTGCTGGATGAGTTAGATGCAGCGCTTGATGCTGTAGATCTTGATGTGATTCGCTGTCTGATACTGACGGGTGCCGGCCAGAAGTCATTTGTTGCCGGAGCGGACATCGGAGAGATGAGTACATTAACAAAAGCCGAGGGAGAGGCATTTGGAAAGAAAGGAAATGATGTATTCCGCAAGCTGGAAACGTTTCCGATTCCTGTCATTGCTGCGGTTAATGGTTTTGCGCTTGGCGGCGGCTGCGAAATTTCCATGAGCTGTGATATCCGCATCTGTGCAGACAACGCCGTGTTTGGACAGCCTGAGGTTGGACTTGGCATTACACCGGGCTTTGGCGGAACGCAGAGACTTGCCCGCCTGGTTAGTCCGGGAATGGCAAAGCAGCTGATCTATACGGCAAGGAACATCAAAGCAGAGGAAGCATACCGCATTGGCCTTGTAAATGCTGTTTATACACAGGAGGAACTTCTTCCGGCGGCAAAGAAGATGGCTGCAGGCATCGCAGCGCAGGCTCCGATTGCTGTGCGCAACTGCAAAAAAGCAATAAATGATGGGCTTCAGGTTGATATGGATCAGGCGATTGTTATCGAAGAGAAGCTGTTTGGCGATTGCTTTGAGACAGAGGATCAGAAAGCGGGAATGGGTAACTTTTTAGAGAAAGACAAAGAAAAGAAATTAAAGGTTGTTCCTTTTCAGAATAAGTAAAAAGGGCATTTCATTGCCTGTCAGGTTTGCGTAGGCGCTGTGTCCGCAGACCTGACCACAATAAAAACAGCGCAGAAATGAGGTAAAACAATGATAGTTGGAGTAATTGGCGCAGGTACAATGGGATCTGGTATAGCACAGGCATTTGCACAGACAGAGGGCTATGAAGTATGTTTGTGCGATATCAATGAAGAATTTGCTGCAAACGGTAAAAACAAAATTGCAAAGGGCTTTGAGAAAAGAGTTGCAAAGGGAAAAATGGAGCAGGCTGCCGCTGACGCAATTCTTGCCAAGATTAAGACGGGTACAAAGGAAATCTGTACGGACTGTGATTTGATCGTAGAGGCTGCGTTAGAGGTTATGGATATTAAGAAGCAGACATTTAAAGAATTAGAGGAAATCGTAAAGAAGGACAGCTGCATCTTCGCTACAAATACATCTTCTTTATCTGTAACAGAAATTGGCGCCGGCATTAACAGACCGGTAATTGGAATGCATTTCTTTAACCCGGCACCGGTTATGAAGCTGATTGAGGTTATCCGCGGTGAAAACACAACGGATGAAGTTACCAATAAAATTATTGAGATCTCTAAGGAGATTGGCAAGGAGCCTGTCGAGGTAAATGAAGCTCCTGGATTTGTTGTAAACAGAATCCTGATTCCGATGATTAACGAAGCAGTTGGCATTTATGCTGACGGTGTTGCATCTGTTGAAGGAATTGATACAGCTATGCAGCTCGGTGCAAACCATCCGATGGGACCTCTTGCGCTGGGTGATCTGGTTGGTCTTGATATCTGCCTTGCAATTATGGATGTTCTCTATAAAGAGACAGGTGATTCTAAGTACCGTGCGCATGTCCTTCTCAGAAAAATGGTTCGCGCCGGCAAGCTTGGACGTAAGACCGGAATTGGCTTCTATGACTATTCAAAATAAGCAAAAGATCAGTATTTTCTGAACCCTGCCGGAAACAGGGGCATGAAATAAAACCGTGTATTGACCAGAGCAATACAAATTTATGAAAGGTGGTAAAGAAAGGCATGGATTTTACATTGAGTAAAAAGCATGAGATGGCGAGACAGTTATTTAAGGATTTCGCTGAGACAGAAGTTAAACCTATGGCTCAAGAGGTTGACGAGACAGAACATTTTCCGATGGACAATGTGAAGAAAATGGGAAAATATGGATTCATGGGCATTCCGGTTCCAAAAGAATATGGCGGACAGGGCTGCGATATCCTGACTTATGTTATGTGTGTTGAGGAGCTTTCAAAGGTATGTGCTACAACGGGCGTTATTGTCTCTGCACACACATCGCTTTGTGCAGATCCGATTCTTACATATGGTACAGAGGAGCAGAAGAAAAAATATCTTCCGGATCTTGCCAGCGGTAAGAAGATTGGCGCTTTTGGCCTGACAGAGCCGGGTGCAGGTACAGATGCGCAGGGTGTTCAGACAAAGGCTGTTTTAGATGGTGACGAATGGGTATTAAACGGCTCTAAGTGCTTCATTACAAACGGTGAAGTTGCTGATGTTTATATTGTAATTGCCTATACAGATATTGTTGAAGATAAGAGGGGAAGAAAAGTAAAGAAGTTCTCTGCCTTTATTGTAGAGAAAGGAACACCGGGATTTTCCTTTGGTACAAAGGAAAAGAAAATGGGTATCCGCGGTTCTTCTACCTATGAGCTGATTTTCCAGGATTGCCGTATTCCGAAGGATGCACTCCTTGGACCACAGGGCAAGGGCTTCCCGATTGCCATGCATACTCTTGACGGCGGACGTATCGGTATTGCAGCACAGGCACTTGGTATTGCAGAGGGTGCCCTTGACAGAACGATTGAATATACAAAGGAAAGAAAGCAGTTCGGCCGTTCCATTTCTGCACAGCAGAATACACAGTTCCAGCTTGCTGATATGGCTACAAAGGTTGAGGCTGCAAAGAACCTTGTATACAAGGCTGCTATGAAGAAGCAGGAATTTGCTGAGGGAGCAAAGGTTTCTTATTCTGTGGAAGCTGCTATGGCGAAGCTGTATGCGGCAGAGGTTGCCATGGAAGTGACAACAAAGGCCGTTCAGCTGCATGGTGGTTATGGTTATATCAGAGAGTACGATGTAGAGCGTATGATGCGTGATGCAAAGATTACTGAGATCTATGAGGGAACAAGTGAGGTTCAGCGTATGGTTATCTCAGGTTCTTTACTGAAATAGGTATCAGGCATTACAACAACAAAAATAAAGACAAGGAGTGACAAAGCCGTGAAAATAGTAGTATGTATAAAACAGGTTCCGGATACAAAGGGCGGAGTAAAGTTTAACCCGGATGGTACTCTGGACAGAGGCGCTATGCTTGCAATCATGAACCCGGATGACAAGGCCGGCCTGGAAGCAGCGCTGAGAATAAAAGATGAAACTGGTGCAGAAGTTACTGTTCTTACCATGGGACTTCCAAAGGCAGAGGAAGTGCTTCGGGAAGCGATTGCCATGGGGGCAGACAAGGGAATCCTTGTGACAGACCGCGTGCTTGGCGGTGCGGATACATGGGCTACTTCTACAACACTTGCCGGTGCGCTTAGAAATATTGATTATGATTTAATTATTACAGGACGTCAGGCAATTGATGGTGATACTGCACAGGTTGGTCCTCAGATTTCTGAACATCTTGACATTCCGGTTATCTCTTATGCGAAGGATATTAAGATTGAGGGCGACAGTGTTGTTGTTGAGCGTCAGTATGATGACAGATACCATGTATTAAAAGCAAAAATGCCTTGCCTGATTACAGCTCTTTCAGAGTTAAACGAGCCTCGTTACATGACTCCGGGCGGAATTTTTGATGCATTCGATGCTGATATTACAGTATGGGGCAGAGCTGACCTGAAGGATGTAGATGATGCAAATCTTGGCTTAAAGGGTTCACCGACTAAAATTGCCAAAGCTTCCGACAAGGTTCGGAAGGGAGCGGGCGAAAAGGTAGAACTGGACGCAGATGAGTCCGTTGCATACATCATGGGCAAATTGAAAGAGAAGCACGTAATCTAATCATATTAAGGAAAAGTGGTGACTAAAATGGGTTTAGAAGAATATAAAGGTGTTTATGTCTTTGCACAGCAGGTAGATAATGAATTAAGCGGTATCGCATTTGAATTGCTTGGCAAGGCAAAAGAGCTTGCAGGCGACCTGGACACAGATGTTACAGCTGTTCTG
Organism: Clostridiaceae bacterium; assembly: GCA_021200535.1. Classification (GTDB taxonomy): domain Bacteria; phylum Bacillota; class Clostridia; order Lachnospirales; family Lachnospiraceae; genus Butyribacter. The sequence continues at coordinate 18,322 of JAJQGL010000054.1, forward strand.
ATCGGTTCCGGTGTGAAGGGGCTTGTAGGTCAGCTGGCAGAATATGGCGCTGATAAAGTAATTGTTGTAGATGATCCGGAATTAAAAGAATACAGAACAGAACCTTATGCACATGCATTGGCTTCTGTAATCAATGAGTATAAGCCGGAAATTGTTCTGGTTGGTGCGACAGCTATCGGAAGAGACTTAGGGCCTCGTGTATCTGCACGTGTGGCTACTGGCCTTACCGCAGACTGTACGGTATTAGAGATTGGCGATTTCCCAATCAATGCGATTCCGGGACAGGAGCAGAAGCACAATCAGCTTCTGATGACTCGTCCGGCATTTGGCGGAAACACAATTGCTACGATTGCCTGCCCGGACAACCGTCCTCAGATGGCTACCGTTCGTCCTGGCGTTATGCAGAAGATTGATCCGGTTGCCGGAGCAACTGCTGAGGTGATTGAGTATAATCCTGGATTTACTCCGAACAATAAATATGTAGAGATTGTTGATATTGTAAAAGAACTTTCTGACACAGTAGATATTATGGATGCAAAGATTCTGGTATCCGGTGGACGTGGTGTTGGAAGTGCTGAGAATTTTAAGATATTAGAAGATCTTGCTGATGCAATCGGCGGAACGGTTAGCTGTTCCCGTGCCGTTGTAGATAACGGCTGGCTTCCGAAAGAGCTTCAGGTAGGACAGACTGGAAAAACGGTTCGTCCAAATGTATATTTTGCAATCGGTATCTCTGGTGCCATTCAGCATACAGCAGGAATGGAAGAGTCTGATATCATTGTTGCAATCAACAAAGACAGCTCTGCGCCGATTTTTGATGTTGCTGACTATGGTATTGTTGGCGATCTCAATAAGATTGTTCCAAAGTTAACCGAGGAATTAAAAAAAGTGGCAAAATAATTGATTGGCATACAAATTTATTTGTACGTTAATTTATTTGTAAACAAATTTATTTGTATATAAATTTATTTGTATATAAATTGTTTTGCATGCAAAATGAAATAAAAGCATCAAAAAAGAATCCTGCGTATATAGTTTACAGGATTCTTTTTTGATATGCACTCTCAGAAAAACATTCTGCGCATAAAGATTAATTACTTTTATTTACTGTACTTGTGATCGGAATACTGTCTCCCAGATAGGTTGGCTTTGGTTTTGTGATAGTATAGAACAAATCCTTTGCGCGGGCAAGGATTTCCCGGGACGACCGCACCCACTGGCCGCTGTAGGTTACTTCCTTTGCGCATACACCGTCAGCGTCGATCCCCATTTTCTGAAAGTCATACAGGGAACGGTACATATGATATTTTTGTGTGATGACTACAGTGCTTTTGACTTCAAAGATTTTTGCGGCGCGGTAGGCCGATTCATAAGTGGAAAAACCGGCATGATCCAAAAAAATCTGGTCTGCGGGAACACCGGCATCCACAGCGTATTGTTTCATTGCACTGACTTCATCGTAATTTTCCTGTCCGTGGTCCCCTGTCATCAGAAGGCGGTCAGAGACGCCTGCCTGATAAAGGGCAATCGCTGTGTCCAGACGATCCTGAAGCATATAATTTGGAGTGCCGTCCGCTTTTAAACCGGCGCCGAGTACCGTGATGCAGTCTACTGGTTTGATGCTGTCTGTTTCATGGAGGGAATAGATATTGTCAGATACGGTATATTTGATGTAGAAATTTATGCCGGCAAGTGTGCTGATTCCTAAAATTCCCAATGTGATCAATACGATTCCGCCTGTTTTTATTTTTTTTATATAGTTTATTGGTATCTTTTTCATTTGTTTCCTCATCTCTGTTTGTTTTTGTTGCTGTCTGTTTTTATTTTTTGCTTTTTTCAGAAAATTGGGGCATAAAACAATACATTTTGTTTTTATTGCGCGTTTTTATTTTCTTTGTTTTTTTAGTATATAGTATAGAATTATGTTTTGCAAGACACGCTGTCCCTGTCAAAGCGTGCTTTCTATACCGAAAATCTTCCACTTGAGATTTTAGTCAGGATACGGTATACTCTGAAAAAGATAATGAGAAGACAGATAGGAGGATTACTATGCGTGGAATCAGCACCAGCATTAGCAAGATCAGAGAACAGGTATTAGAAGAGGTGGCAAGGGCCGCTATGAAACCGGGAGACGTCAGCCATGAATTAGAAGAAATTCCATACCGGGTTACGCCGACAGATGTTCCGTTGTACCGCGAAAGCATTTGGAGAGAGCGTGCGATTGCAGGGGAAAGAGTTCGCCTTGCCATGGGATTATCCCTTCGCCCGTTAGATCAGCCGGTACATATTACGGAGGGCTACGAAGAGAGTAATATCACCGAAAAATATTATGAACCGCCATTGATGCAGGTGATTCCGTCTGCATGCGACAAATGTGATGATAATAAAGTTGAAGTGACTAACATGTGTCATGGCTGTGTAGCGCATCCATGTATGGAGGTCTGTCCGAAAGAAGCCATTTCTATGGTAGACGGCAGGGCATATATTGATCAGGAAAAATGCATCAAATGCGGTAAGTGCATTGCAATCTGTCCTTATCATGCGATTGCAAAAAGAATACGTCCATGTGCCGAGGCGTGCGGCATTAATGCGATTGAAAGTGACGAACAGGGACGTGCCAGGATTAATAACGAGAAATGTGTTTCCTGCGGTATGTGTATGGCGAGCTGCCCATTTGGGGCGATTGCGGACAAATCACAGATTTTTCAGCTGCTCCGCAGTATCGGGCAGGGCGATGAAGTCATTGCAGAGATTGCCCCTGCTTTTGAAGGGCAGTTTGGCGAGGCGATTACGCCGGCACAAATCAAAGAAGCGTTGAGGGATGTTGGATTTTCCGAGGTGTATGAGGTAGCGCTGGGGGCTGATATCGGGGCAGTATCTGAGGCGCATCACTATGTTAAAGAGGTTTTGCATGGTGATTTGCCATTCCTGCTGACTTCCTGCTGCCCGGCATGGTCCATGCTGGCGAAAAAACATTTTCCGGAAACCATTGACAGCATCTCACAGGAGCTGACACCGATGGTTGCAACGGCACGCAGCATCAAAAAGAAGCATCCGGAATCCAAGGTTGTGTTTATTGGTCCGTGTGCGGCGAAAAAGCTGGAGGCTTCCAGACGGACCGTGCGAAGTGATGTGGATTTTGTCATTACTTTTGAGGAGCTGAATGCCATTTTCCGTGCGAAGGAAATTGATTTTGAAAAATACGAGCCGGGACGCGCCATGCATGACGCTACCGGCGCCGGCCGGGGCTATGCGGTTGCAGGCGGCGTTTCCAAAGCGATTGAGGATTGTATCAGGGAATATTATCCGGATGAAGAGGTTATGATCGAACATGCAGAGGGGCTTGCAGAGTGCAAAAAAATGCTTTTGCTGGCAAAGGCCGGCAAGAAGGATGGCTGCCTGATTGAGGGAATGGGATGTCCAGGTGGCTGCGTTGCCGGTGTAGGAACGATCCTGCCAATCAATAAGGCAAAAGCTGCGGTGGCAAAATCTGTCCGGGAATCTACCGATAAAATTCCGCCAAAGGATTTGCTTGAAATTCATTTAGATTAAAAAAACTCATATTTTCTGCGGAAAACTCATATTGTGATAGTAGAAGGCAGAGATGAGGTTGTGCAATGACGGAGTGGATGAAATCAATTTTATTTGGGCTGGTAGAGGGCATTACGGAATGGCTTCCCATCAGCAGCACAGGGCATATGATTCTTTTGGAGGAGGTGGTATCCTTTTCCATGCCAGATACCTTTGTGGAATTGTTTCTGATCGTGATTCAGCTTGGGGCAATTCTTGCGGTTGTTCTTCTGTTTTGGAAGGAAATCTGGCCCTTTGCCACACCAGGGAACGGGTATGTGAAAAAAGATATTGTTGTGATGTGGTTTAAAATTTTGACGGCATGCATTCCGGCAGTGCTTTTGGAACTTTTTTGCGGAGACCGGCTGGAGGAATGGTTCTACAATTACCAAACCGTTTCCATTATGCTGGTTGTGGTTGGCGTTTTGTTTCTTCTGGTTGAAAACTGGAATCAGAACCGCACTCCTGTTGCAAGTAACATATCTGACATTTCGTATAAAACTGCATTTCTGATCGGGATATTCCAGCTGCTTGCCGCGCTGCTGCCCGGGACATCGCGTTCCGGTGCGACTATCATTGGCGGCCTTGTGTTGGGATTATCCCGGACCGCAGCGGCAGAATTTACCTTTTATCTGGCAATTCCGGTAATGTTTGGCGCCAGCCTGGTAAAGGTTTTACAATTTGGGACATCATTTACGGCGCAGGAGGTCGGAGTGCTTGCGACTGGCATGATAACGGCATTTCTTGTTTCTGTTTTTGTCATTCGCTTTCTGATGCAGTTCATAAAAAAGCACGATTTTAAAGTGTTTGGCTGGTATCGTATTGTTCTGGGGATTGTTGTGCTTGCTGTATTTTCCGTGTGGGGATAAAAAAGTTTATTTTGTTCATATAATTTTTATACATTTTTTCAGATAACTCGTTGACTTTTTTGGGGTGAAAAGGTAAGATATGCTTGTTAGTAGGAAAACCTACTACCCTTTTTTCAATTCATACCTAAGGCATCCTGTTACCCGCAGGATGCCCCCTTTTTTATGCTGTTCATAATCGTTATCTGTATAAATATTCTTCCAAATATATCAAAAGAAAATATTGCATTGCTGCATTGACATTGCGCCCGCTTAGGCTTAAGATAAAGAATATATCAAAAGGCAAGGAGGAAATCCTATGGAATTTGAAAGAATTGGAGAAAATACAATACAGTGTCATATGACAGTTGAAGAGATGGATGAATACGGATTAGAGATAGAAGACTTTTTTACCAACCAGGAAAAGTCGCGCAATTTTTTGGAGCAGCTGGTGGAACGTGCGGAGCAGGAAATTGGGTATCAGGTACAGAGCGGCATGATTTCCATGCAGCTGATGCGGATGCCGGATGACTCTTTAGTAATTACTTTTTCTGACCGGGGAGAGGACGGATTACATAGCATGCTAAGTCAGATTCAGGATTTGGCGGGGATGATTGATCACGATACCGTAGAGCAGATTGCTGACTCTATTTCAGAGGAGATCGGCACTTCGCAGGAGATTCACCAGCAGGAAGATATGAAGGAGTTTGACGGAAACAGTAAGAAGATCGATGATGCGGCTTTGCGTGAGCATATGAAGCATGTGGAAAAAAAGCGTCAGGAAAAGATCAAACAGGCAAAATGCGCATCCAGGGTATTTCGGTTTACTTCCCTTGATCTGATTGAAGATTTTGCAAATTCCCTGCCGATAGAAAAAACGTTCCCGAGTAAACTGTATTTTGACCGGGAAAACAGAAACTGGTACCTTCTGATAAAAAAGGGGAAACTCAAGCTGGAAGAGTATCAGATTTTGTGCCAGTGTTTGGAAGAATACGGGGAGCTTTGTTCGCAGCAGCCGTATGTTGAGCAGTATTGTAAAGAGCATTATCAGTGTGTGATTGCGAAACGGGCATTGCATTTGATTCAAGACTATATCAGTATTTAAGGAGCTTCCGGGATGAAGTATGATTTTGATTTGGAAAATCGAAAAGAGGCAAGGAAAAAGCTGATCATTAAGATTATAATTACCATGTTGGAAGTTGTCGCTGTTTTGGTGCTGGCATTTTGTGTTACACATTTTGGGATGGAAACTTATACTGTTTCCGGAGAGGAAATGAAACCGACACTGGTAAGTGGAGATAAAATTCTTGTCAATAAGATATCGTACCGGCTGCATTCTGTCCGGAGAAACGATGTTGTTGTACGGATGAGCGGCTCGGAACATAATTATTATTCTGTGCAGCGGGTGATCGGGCTTCCGGGAGAAACGGTACAGATCAAGGACGGACAGGTGCTGATAAACGGAGAACAGCTCGAAGAAAAATACGATTTTGAGACGATGGAAAACGGAGGGCTTGCACTGGAAAAAATTACGCTGGATGAAGATGAGTATTTTGTTTTGTGTGATAACCGCAATAATGGGGAGGACAGCCGGAATGCCAGTGTGGGAAATATATTAGAGGATAATATTGTCGGTAAAGCATGGATTCGGATGAATACGATTGAATTTGTCGGATGGATTGACGGGTTTTCCGATAAAACGCTAAATCAGAGTACCAGCAGTGAGGAAGAGGCATCTTCGGAATAACCTGTTTTTTGTAACACGCGAAGAGAGAATGGAGGAGATTATGCAGTTTCAGTGGTATCCGGGGCATATGACAAAAGCAAAGCGCGCTATGCAGGAGGATTTAAAGCTGATTGATGTCATTATTGAGCTTGTAGATTCCAGAATCCCTTTTAGCAGCAAAAATCCTGACATTGATCAAATGGCGAACGGAAAGTCAAGAATTATTCTGATGAATAAATATGACCTTGCCGATCCGGAACGGACAAAACAATGGATGGAATACTATCAGAAAAACGGCTATTTTGTTACAAAGGTAAATTCGAAAAGCGGCGCAGGAGTTCGTGCAGTGCAAAATGTCATTCAGGAGGCATGCAAAGAAAAGATCGAAAGGGATCGGAGACGAGGAATTTTGAACCGGCCGGTTCGGGCAATGATTGTCGGGATTCCCAATGTTGGAAAATCGACGTTTATTAACAGCTTTGCAAAAAAAGCATGTACGAAAACAGGAAATAAGCCGGGTGTCACAAAGGGAAAACAGTGGATCCGCCTGAATAAAAATGTGGAGCTTTTGGATACGCCTGGTATTCTCTGGCCCAAATTTGAAGATCAGTCCGTTGGACTGCGTCTCGCATTTATTGGCTCTATTAAAGATGAGCTGTTTCATATTTATGAACTGAGCATTTTACTTCTCGAATATCTGAATGAAAATTACCCGGGTGCTGTCTCTGATTTCTATCAGACCGAAAAATCGGATGAACCGGCAGAACAGCTTTCTAGGATTGCAGTCCGCAGAGGCTGCATGAAAAGCGGCGGTGAATATGATCTGGATAAGGCGGCAAAGTATCTGGTAGATGATTTCCGTGCGGGAAAGCTGGGAAACATCAGCCTGGAAATCCCGACAGGAGAGGCAAATGTATAATGAAGAAGAGATTGCGGACAGTCTGGAATTTTGCAGACAGATCAAAGAATATTATGATTTGCCGCCGGAAAAAAACGATGAGAACCAAAAACCGCAGTCTCTTGAACAGAATATTGTAAAACCGGAATTTCCGGTCAGGGAAGCTCCGAACCAGGGAGCCAGAATGTATTCAAATCATACGCTGGAAGAGTTATCGAATGAGTCTGGCAGGCGTATTATAGCGAGGAGGCCGACATCGGAAAGCCGGGGGCTGCAGTTTATCAATAATATTTTTATTCTGCTGGTCTGTGTGTTGCTTGCTTATTTTGTGGCCGCGTTCCTGACGCATTTTGTTGTCTATCAGACAACGGTAGAAGGGGATTCCATGGAGCCTGCATTGTCAGACGGGGATTCTATTCTGATTCAGAAGGTGAGCTATTATCTGCACAGTCCGGAGCGGTTTGACATAGTTGTCTTTCCGGTTACCAGGGAATCTGACAGTGAAAACAGCAGTGAGCTTACTTATTATGTGAAGCGGGTAATTGGTCTTCCGGGGGAAGAGGTTCAGATCAAAAATGGGAAAGTGTATATTGATGGTGAATTGCTTGAGGATGACAATTACTGTTTGGCAGAGATTCTTGATGCTGGTAAGGCAGAGACTCCGATTCAGCTTGAGGCTGGGCAGTATTTCGTTTTAGGGGATAACCGGAATATGAGCACGGACAGCCGCAGTGACTATGTCGGCCTGGTAAAGGAGGAAAATATTGTCGGAAGAGTCTGTTTTTGCCTGTGGCCGTTTTCACATATTGGACAGATAGAGGGTTAAGCGATACAAAAGATTTGGACAGAAGAAGGTTCAGTGTACAGGTGATTTGGACAGAAGAAGGTTAAGCGTACAGGAGATTTGGAATGAAATCAATATCAGAGATACAAACCGAGTTTGAACAAGCAGACGGACAGGGGCTGAGGCAGCTGTACGCCGATTATTCTGCCGATGCAAGAAAAGGCGTTCAAAATCTGATTGCAAAATACAAAAAGAAAGAAAAGGCCCTTCAGGCAGAGCTGCAGCGTCTGGAAGCTATGCGGGTGTATGAGCGCAAATATGAGACGCAGTATACCTGTATTTGCGGGATTGACGAGGCAGGAAGGGGGCCGCTTGCAGGACCGGTGGTTGCCGGGGCATGTGTTTTGCCTGCTGATTTGGACATATTGTACCTGAATGATTCGAAAAAGCTCAGTGCAAAGAAACGGGAGCTGTTATATGATGAAATTTCAGAGAAAGCGCTTGCCTGCAGCGTAGGCATTGTTTCTCCGGAACGGATTGATGAAATCAATATCCTGCAGGCAACCTATGAGGCGATGCGGCAGGCGGTTGATGGGCTGGCGCTTACGCCGGATTGTATTCTGGTAGATGCGGTGACCATTCCGGACATAAAACAAAAACAGCTGGGAATTATAAAAGGAGATGCAAAAAGTGTATCCATTGCGGCGGCAAGTATTCTGGCAAAGGTTACAAGGGACCGTATCATGCTGCAATATGCAGAGGTTTATCCGGAATACGGTTTTGAGCGGAATAAAGGCTATGGCTCAGCGGAGCATATTGACGTGCTAAAGAAAAAAGGGCCGTGCCCAATTCACAGAAGGAGCTTCATAGGCAGCTTTGTGTAATGGTTCGAAAGGAGGAAACCTGTGGACGGACAAAAAAGAAAAAAGCTTCCGGGAGAGATTATAGAGGCGGTGCAGGACAAGACCGCCATTGCGTTAGAGTACGACGGTGAGGAGGATATTGCGCCAAAGGTTGTTGCCAGTGGAAAGGGCTATGTTGCAGAAAAAATTCTCGACGCAGCACAGCAGAATGACATTCCGGTGCATAAAGATGAAGCGCTGGCGAAGAGCCTGTCTAGCCTTGAGATTGGTGAATACATTCCGAAAGAATTATATCAGGTAGTGGCCGAGGTTTTGGTCTATGTGGATGCAATGGATAAGATCAAAGGGAAAGTGATGAAACGAAAAGAAGGGCTTGATCACCGTGGAAAGTAAGAAACAAAATTGCCGTGAAATCGGAACAGCCTATGAAAACAAGGCTGTTTTGTTTTTACAGGAAAAGGGATTTCACATTCTTTGCCGGAATTTTTTCTGTAGGTATGGAGAGATTGACATTGTAGCGCAGGATGGGGAAAGTCTGGTCTTTGTAGAAGTAAAATACAGG
>JAJQGL010000075.1 GCA_021200535.1 Clostridiaceae bacterium
TTGAAGCTTTCTATATCGATTAGGTTATATTTTTATTTTACCGTGAATAGTAACATATCATAAACTAAGAAAAATACCAAATCATTCTGTATTTATACCCAGACACAGCCCCTATCTGAAATACTTTTCTGCCAAGCAGAGCTTTTCACTGATTAGTCTAATCATCTCAGTATTTTTCCGTCTTTCGCGATTTTATTTTAAATTTGAAATTAGAACCATGTCCTGAAACACATATTATTTAATGTAAAGACTATGCAGATTCTTAACCAATTGAGATGAAAGGAAAACAGCAACCAGCCTTACGTCATCACCAAGCAGCGGGTGAAATGGCGCACAGCAAATGGTTATACAGCAGAACTGATGTATAACCATTTTGCAGGAAAATACGTAGATATAGTCCAGATATCCATCAAAACTTGTGTATATGCCAAGCTGAAAAGCTGGGGAATATCTGCACAACAGGATTGCAGTAACGCGCAGGACGATCCCTGTGCATGATCGTAATCCAAGCTGCCGTAGTGTAAAAGAGCATCTGTGATTTCCCGGATCGGTGGGATAACAGGCGTGCAGACGTGTCTGCTGCGAAACACTACGTAAGTCTTCAAGCCCAGACGATAAAGAGAGCTGTAGACGTTCACCAACCTCTGCAACAGTTTTTTTCTACATTAATAAAGCTTCGTTGTTACTGCTGAATCAGTTAAGAAAGGGGAAAAATATGTCGGGACTGAAACGTAACTTTGAGATGAAATGTATGGCTTCAATAAAAAATGATACCTCCAGAGAAACATACAGACAAGGGCTCAAAAAATTTGAAGAGTATTTGGATGAAAAAGGCATCAGTCAGCGCAAAGCAATTCGTGCATCCAACAACGGCGATGTTGATTTTGTACAAAAATACTGCGACTGGCTGGTGGATGTAAAACATTACGCGCCATCAACCGTGCATACCTACCTTACACCTATCACACGCTCCTTTGGCATCAGTCTATATGACATCGATAAGCCTGCGCGAGTTTCCAGCCAGACCACAAAAGGACGTATCGCTGAAAAGAATCCGCGAGGAAAAGCCGATGCCCAGAAGGAAAAGTATGAGCGCATCATCCGCTTCGCTTCCTCTGTTGGCATTCGTCGGAGCGAATACGCTAAACTTTATGGCAGGGATATCGTATATAATTCGGAAGGAAAGCCTGTCGCCGTCCACGTTGCGAGGGGAAAAGGCGGGAAAGAAACCATGCAGCATATCCTGCCCTGCTACCAGGATGACGTGTTATCCGTCGTATCCGGAGTCGCACCAGATGAGAAAATCTTTTCGAACGAGGAGATGCGGGTTTCCAGTGATTTGCATGGGTATAGACGGTCTGTAGCCCGTACTGCGTATACATATTACAGTAATCTCTCTCCGGCAGAAAGGGAAGAAGTAAAAAAACAGCTTATAGAAATATATAGGACTACCAAAAAAGGAGTCACTCCTGCAAAGGTAGAACACTTTGCCAGGCAACTTGAAGAGAAAGATTATATTTTGCGCGGGGCAAATGCGGAAAAAGCTCGGCTGGAAGGACGTCCGCTTCGGTACGATAGGTTTGCGTTACACTGTGTGTCATTATGTCACCTGGCCCATTTCCGCCTAGATATCACTGTCAATTCATATCTTCAATAAGAGATATTTTTATTTGTGTGGGACGTATATCAAAGTTGTAGATAACAATCAATCTCATCACTTAGAAAGGATAAAATTATGACAGAAAAAGACACGATTAAAAAGTCTTCCACCAAAACATCTTCCGACCGTGGCAGATCCGCCCGTAGGCGCGGTGCAGATTTTGAACGCAAAATTGCAGCCTCTCTGCGCGAATCAGGCATTGATGAAAATGCCAGGCGAGGACAACAGTACTGCGGAAAGGTGGAAGGAAATGCGGATGTGACGACCAATTGTGGCTTGCATATCGAAGCTAAATATGTAGCCCGGCTCAATCTGCGTGACGCATACGAGCAGAGCTGCCATGATGCCAAACAAGAAAGTGAATTCACTGGGTCTCGAAAAATCCCTGTTGTGGTTCATGGGATGGCGAGGAAAGAAACTCTTGTTACACTGTCATGGGAGGATTTCATGGAAATTTATAAATCATATACATAACAGACTGCCTGATAAAAAGAAATCTGTTACTTCTACATATAAGAAGGCAACTAAAAATCTGAATGAGTTCAAACCGTTGTTCCTGATTCGGAAGATATCCGTCCATTGGGACCTTGGTGGCAATACTTTCTGCATGACAAAAGCAGGGAAGAATTATTTTCTCACCAGGACTCGAAAAACTAAGCTTGAGACAATAATTCACCTTCAGGAGCTGGCAATGCCAGTTCCTGTATTCCTGTGGCACATTATTTTGAAATCTACATCTCAAGTTTGCTGTTCCAGGCATTGCAGTATTTCGTGCCGTTTACTGTCTTACTTTACTCCCACCACAGTTTTCTAACTTTTCTTTCGTCTTTTTGGCATTACTCCTCAATCGGAAAATCTAAATCAGTTCTTTCGTTTATTAAATTCTTATTAACTATTATTAAAATTTCATTAACTATATTTTGCATTTGTATTTAATTCTACTGCAATTAAAGATTTTTCATAGGAGCAAAAAATCCACTTTCCAAAAATCGAACAAATTAAAGATAGTGGCCAGCTCAATAGAAGTCAGCAGCGCATATCTAACTTCCATTGCGAAGTGGTGCAGCAGCACTTCCCGGGCAGGACACCGCTAACCTTATAAACCGCCGTCGGATGGAAAAATAGAGCCATTATTTATGGAATGTATATATCCAGAAAAAGGTGAAAAATTCAGAGAACAGACAGGGCTGTCACGAAATTCTTTCTCTGAAAAATGTGGTCTTTTATTTTACCATCTTCGGAATTTCATGGAAAGGAGGATCAGCCATGGAAGATACCTATTGGAAGGCATCGGACGAGCTCCCGGATGCTGCGGACAATACTGCTTTACATGCTTTTCTTTTGGAAAAGCATATAATCTTAACAGCAAAATTGCCCAATTTATTGGAAGAAAAAAACTATGCTGACTGGAATAGGCCAAACATTAAAATAAACGTGGGGAGAAAAGAAATTCCGATATATGTAACACTTTCGCCTATGGATGAAAATGGTAAACGAATCACCCAGGGAAAATATACGGAATATGACAAACAGGTATATGATGCTATTTGCTCTTTTTATTTTTGTAAATGTTACACATTTACAGTTGCTATGGTATACCGGGCGATGATTAATGAAACCCAATCGGGCGCACCATCAGAGCAATCTCTTGCTGAAGTGGAAGCAAGCATTGAAGCACAGCGGCGAATCGAAGTAAAAATAAATGCAGCAGAACAGTTTGCTGATTGGAAAGGCAAAGATCCATCAGAGTACAAGCTTATGTTCGAAGATAAACTGCTAAACTTAAGCCTGGTTGAAACAGTTACAGGAGGTCAAACGGTTAAGGCGTATCATTTAGAAGAAAAACCTGTATTTTATGAATACGCAGAGCAGGCAGAACAACTTACAACCATAAAACCGGAGTTGCTAGGTATACGGAAAATAGACAGTCATGGAAGGTTTGGGAGCAGAATTCCAAACACAAAAAACCGGATTGCGATAAAAGGTTATTTGCTGCGTCGTATGGCTATCATGCAAAGAGATTATAAAAAGAATGCATTACCTGGATACAAGCGGTACAAAAAAAGGCAGGAAAAAGAAGATAAGCCCATAGATAAATCACCTGTCGATTTTCTAGAGCTGGGGAACAAAATTGCCTACACGAAAGTTTTTGAACGTGTGGATATGACGGGGCAAAGCAGGTCAGAGGAAAAACGTTATAAAGAGTATATGCTGCAATGTTGTGAATACTGGAAAGCGGTCGGTTTCATTGACGGATACACGGAATACACGAGCGGCACAAAATCACGCAAAAGTGGGATAGCTATACTGTTTAATTTTACCGAGTGAAGCTGCTTTTTGATGCGCTGCACCTACAAACTTTGGTACGTACGCCTCCAAACTTTGGTACGCTCCCTCCGAACTTTGCTACAAATTCACCTCCGAGCTTTGGTACATACATGCAACATATCATAGGCTGGCATTCTTTAAAAAAGCCAGAGAAACCAACCGGTTTTCCGGCATTTTGAATGTCACACAAATTTCATGTTTTTCGTATCGCCGGAAAACCTGTAAGTACTTCTAAGTACTTTATAATGGCAGTCTCCGCCCTTCTTGACGTTGGGCGGAGCCTCGCCTATAATCGTGCCAATAAAAGAAAAACCCCCGGTAGTCTTTAACAAGGGTATCATAAGCCTAAAGCACTACTCTGGTATTTCTTTTATCGGCATCACACACGAACGAAGTCTTCTAAACAGAAGGCAGCAACATATATAGGCCAGGCAGAACCTACAGTAAGCGGGTCCTGCGTCATGGCCGGGAAACGGCAACCTGCGTAAGGCAGTAGAAAGGATGGTTAAATATTATGAATAGAGAAAATGCCAAACAGATGATTCGTGAACACGTCTCCATGGATGACTACCTGGTGAAATCAAAGAGCGGCCTTTACCAGTGCCCCTTCTGCAACAGCGGAACAGGCGTTCACAAAACCGGAGCTTTTAAATTGTATCCTGCAGCGCATACATTTTATTGTTTTGCTTGTCAGAAGAGGGGAGATGTCATGGATCTGTTTATGGAGAAATATAATGTCGACTTTAACACAGCGTTGTATTCGCTGGCGCAGGAAGTAGGCATTACGATCGACGACGGAGGTATACCAAATCCCCCGGCAGCTACGTCTATGAACAATCCGAAAGCTGTTGCTAAAACCGCACCGGCCTCAGATATCTCTGATTATACTGATTACTTCATGAAGTGTACAGAGAACCTGGATAATCCAGCCGCTTCTTCTTATCTATCCAGCCGGGGGATTTCGAAGGAAACTGCAATAAAGTACGGGCTAGGGTTTGATGAATTTTCGGACCCGGCATCTGCCCCCGGTGGAAACGGGCAGGCCAAATACCCGGCACCGCGCATCATCATACCGACATCAAGGGACCACTATATAGGACGGGCCATCAACCCAGATATGGCTCCTGCCTATCAGAAGATGAATGTAAAAGGGAGTACTCCTGGAATCTTTAACGAAAACGTACTCTATGATCCGGCAATTAAAGAGATCTTCGTCACTGAAGGGGCATTTGATGCACTGAGCCTTATAGAAGCAAGGGGAACTGCTGTCGCTATAAACAGCACCAGTAATGTTCCAAAACTTTTAAAGAAGTTAAAGTCCCATCCTACCGCTGCTCATCTTTTTCTCTGTCTGGATAATGATGCAGCCGGAAACAAGGCAACTAACGAACTCGCAGCAGGTCTGCAACAGCTAAACATTGGATATGATATAGTTTCTATGTCTGGAACTTATAAAGATCCAAATGAACGGCTGCTGAACGAACGCATGGGACTGGAAGCGGATGTTTTTCACACATTGAAGGCATTCAGAAAGCCTGATAATGTGTTCGACTATATTAACTTTAAAATGGTTGAGGACATCAAAGCCTTTAAAGATGTAGTTTGGAGCGGTTATAAAAACCTTGATGACAAAACGAATGGATTGTACAGCGGGCTGTATGTTTTAGCTGCTATTTCCAGTTTAGGTAAGACAACCTATGCTGCACAAATGGCAGACCAGATTGCAGCCAAAGGAAAAGATGTTTTATACTTTTCATTGGAGCAATCAAAACTCGAAGTTGTTTCTAAGAGTATAGCCAGAATAACCGCACAGCATGACCTCAAAACAGCTGTAAGCAGCCTATCTATCCGCCGTGGATATTTACCTGACAGAGTTCTGGCAGCTTCCGATGAATATATGGATATGGTATCTGACCATATTAGCATAATTGAAGGAAACTTTTCCTGCGATGTTTCATATGTCCGTAACTACATACAGACCTATATATATCGCACAGGCGAAAAGCCAGTTGTTTTCATCGATTACCTTCAGATCCTGCAACCCATGACGGATAACAAGGGAAAACAGCCTACCGCAAAAGAAGCCATGGATATGGTCGTCACAGAACTAAAGAAGGTAAGCCGGGAATTTGGGTTAACCATTTTTGCTATCTCGAGCGTGAACCGGGCAAATTACCTTTATCCGATCAGCTTCGAATCTCTGAAGGAAAGCGGATTAATTGAGTATTCCGCAGATGTTGTCTACGGCTTACAGCTCCAGTGCCTCAAAGATCCGGCTTTTACTAAGCTCGATATCACCGAAAAAAGAGAAAGGATTGAGCAAGAAAAAGCAGCCATTCCGCGAAAAGTGGAACTTGTTTGTTTGAAAAACAGGTATGGTATCTCCAGTTTTAACTGCTATTATGATTTCTATCCGGACAAAGATTTATTTGTCCCGACCGAAGAACCAACCCCTCGGATTCAAAAATCCGGGGAAAAAATGTGGTGAGGAGGCAATTGAGAATATGAATCTGAGAGAATTTGCAAAAGAGAACTCTGTTCAGCTTCCTGCTCTGGAATATGAAAAGCTGGAAGCTGCGGCAGCAGCGGAAGAAAAGCGGCGTCAGGATATACTACAGAAGGAAAAAGAAACCGCAGAAGGAACTGCCCTGAAAGATAAGATTATGATACACCTGGAACGCGGGGAGGAATTGCATATTATCCTTTATCATGCTCTAAATGCGGTCGGGCTTCTATCTCATGACACTAACTGGTCAACAGCAGCCAAAGCTCATCTTGATGCGGTTTTTGAAGATTTGGAACAGCAAAGCTTTATCGCTGATAATAAAGCTATTGCGGCAGACAGGATCTCCAAAACAGCAGAGGAATATAATAAAAAGCTGAAAAAGAACATTAATACACAGTTATACCGTTACCAGAAAATCGTACAGGAATTAGGGGATTTATCGAAAGACATTGAAACAGAAAATGCCTGACCGAATCCTCCTTGTTGATGATCCGAGACTTTCTTCCTGAGGAATACGCTTCCTTATGGTAAAGAAATAACTCGTGTTCCGTTTGGGCGAAATTCGCATTCTACATCATTGCCAAGAATGAAAATATCGCTCAAGTTATCCGCTTTCTTTATAACAGCGTAACTTGGCACACATCTTAAAGCAGGATTTCTCGCTCGAATTATTTTCTGCCGGATTGATTCCGGCAGATTTTTATGCCCAGAATATCTTTCTGTTCCCTATATCTCCCACATATGATGTACCTTTTTCCGTTAACACCGTCTCCAATATTTTTCCTCCAGCTATTTACAATATGATAAGCTCAGTGAAAATACAATGAAGATTAGAAAATCCTTCCGTACTACAGAAGCGCAGATCAAAATAATCAATGAGAAGATTCACTACACTGGGCAATCCCTTCCTGATTATTTTTTACACTTTCCTTTCTGTTCAGTTCCTACGTGCGGTGACTTTTCCCCTTCTCCAATGTCCTTCCTGGCATGGATGATATTACAGCCTGTCCAGTTATCTCACCCATTTTCTGCTCTTCTGCTGTTTTCTCTCGAATTTTCAGCAGGCTTCTGGCCACTACCCATTAGCTTAGATTATTCCCTATGCGTATCCTCATAGATTTGTTTTATATTGTTTTCGTAATTTGTGCTGTGTATATACCCAAATGGCATCCTGCGCTCTCTTAGCGCTTTCACATATCCCACATACGTCCTGTGCGCGAGGTAATCCGTAAAAAAGTATGTGCGGTCTGCCCCATCGAAGATTTTCATATCAACAAGCGCAGATATATCCGTGCTGATAAACTTCCAGTTTTCAAACTTTGCCTTAAGACGGTTCGACCAGCTGTCTATGCCGCCAATAATAACAATCCTCTTATCTGACACAGCCTTTTCCATCTCTGCGATATCTGCTTCCGGATCCTGCCCTTTTTCAGTAAGCTTATATACATGTTCCCGGAGCGCGTGGAGCTCCCTGCGGTCATCGGCCTGCTGTTGCCTGAGAATTCCAATGGTATCGGACAATTCCCGCATCTTTTTATTGTTTTCACGCAGATGTTCGTTTTCCTGTTCCAGGTTATGAAGCTTCATACGCAGCTGCTCAATCTCCGCTAGCAGCTGGTTGTCCTTATCCTCTTCCCTTTTCCCTGAACCTGCTTTATGCTGGTCTGCTGCAGCTTTTACTGCTTTTCTGTTTTGTGTTCCCGTGCTACTCTCAGAACTTTTAACAGCGGCATTCAACCGTTCAAGGTTAAAGCGCGGCTTTTCTGGTGCCGCAATGGCATATCCTGAAGACAGACCAAGGAAGTTATCCACGGTATCGCTTACCGTATTGATCTCATCCAGGAGCTTATCAGCAAACTCGAAAATCACTGCCATAGACTGGACTTCCTCATATGTTGGCTCAGCTTTGAAACGCTTTTTAAGTATCGCCCTTGTTTTGACCATGTTCAGTTCCATCTCTTCTGAATCCAGCATATCGGTTCCAAAGGTGAGGTAGTCCCTGGAATAACCCAAGTATTCCAGACAGCAACAGGTGAACTCCCTGGTCCGCCACCACTGCGGGAATAGTTTCCTGCTGTCTTTTTCCGTCCGGCATTTTTCACTTTCCCTTAGCCACCCGGCTACCTCTGTCCGGCTCTCCTCCAGGAGATCCGCAGTGAGCTGGAAACTATTCCTCTCTTCTGTCTGCTCCCTGGCAACATAATAAGTGTCCCCAATCAATGGATAAAAATCATCACAATCCGGTAAAAGGGTGATATTAAGCAATGGCGCCATACAGAGATAGCGGGTCAGTTTTCTCAGCTGAACGCGAATATCGTCTCCAACCCATTCCTCTGCCAAATCATTTAAGCTATTCCATGAGAGCGTTTGAAACCGTTTCAACCTGTTGTATTCCGCTTTATAGTAATTCTTATAGATATATACCATCATGCCTCTGGCATAACTGCTGCCCTTCTTTGCAGCCTGGTACATCAGGCTGACAATTCTTTCGCACAGATAAATCCCGTTTGTATTCACCCCAGGCTCTCCGACCCCGTAATTTACATCACGATATTCCTCCAGCTTGGCTCCTTCATGCTTCAGGAATTCCCTTGCATACAGTGGAAATTCACGCAACAAATCCTCATCTTCCAGGAACACCTCCACAAATCCCGCTTCCGCTGCATAATGATCCGGGGCAACCACTGATTTACCAGGGTCTTCTCCATTTAACGGTTCGCCGTCCCTACCTGTATCACAATTTTTCATTCCATGCTCCCTTCTCCGTAAAACACGTCTATATTCCGATGGTTTACAACATATTCTCAGGTTTGCTTTTTCTCCCTGTCCATCCAAGCCCTCTGGCCCACTCTTTCATTTTGGCATAGGATCGCCATTCATATCCACTATATCGACACGGGAAACTGAAGTGGAAATGCGGCGGCTGTCCGCACCGTAGAGTAATTTCTGCTCAATAGAAACAATAATCTGGCGTTCTTTCATTTCCCTGCTCTTCGGCTTTGTTCCGGTCACATAACCTTCATAGCCCTTCCAGGGGCCGGATACGATTTTTACCGTTTCTCCGATGGCAGGGCGCTCGGATGGAAGAAGGGAACTGAAATCTTGTGGTTTTCTCTTCATGTGCACATTATTCCTTTATAATTTCAATGACCGTTTATAAAGATACCCAGCTTCATTTCTATCTGTCAAGCTTCTTGTATATGTACAGATTGACAGCATATAGAGCAGACAAGGGACAATCAAGCAAACCTATTTCTGGACATTTGAGCTTAGCAACAACAATCGATAAAATTGCCCTACCGAAGCTTTCTTTATATATTGAACGACAATATTGAGAGCAAACCAGGGACAGTCAAGCGAATCTATTTCTGATCATATATCAATACTTGTCTCTCGCCAGTCCTTCTTCGTCAAATCACTGCCCATGGGCTCAACCACCAGCCCTGCTGGTGGTATGAGGAAGCCCTTCCAGGGCATGTTGTGGTTCCGCCTAAAGGCGGTCTGACAAACCACATTCATAATGTTACTGGTGGCCGCTTAAAAGCGGCTCTTGATTCTACTTCGTGGGCTCGCCTTCCAGGCGATCCCTCTCATACTGCTCTGAGATATATCTTTTAATCGTTTCTTCATTGACATTACCGATTGTTTCGCAATAATATCCTCTAGCCCAGAAATGACGGTTGTACCGTTCTCTATATTCTGGATGCCTATCGAAAATCATTAGAGCGCTTTTACCTTTTATTCGTCCCACTACTTTTGCTACACTTTCCTTTGGTGGAATCGAAACATACATGTGTACATGATCCGGCAGCGTTGCTGCCTTTATGATTGTTATACCTTCTATTTTGCATACCTTACCGATAATCTCACCGACACCTTTTCGTAGCTCCCCAAACATAATCTTTCTACGATATTTCGGAATAAATACGATATGGTACGTGCAATTATAATGACTATGTGATAAACTCTGATTGTCCATGAATTTACCTCCGTTGTGTTTGATGCGGTTTGCCAGACCTGCATTTATTATACAACAGGGGAACATTCTGGTACTCTGTTTATCGCCTCCGGCATCTGGGAGTCTCCCCAGCTCTGCTGGGGGATTTATACTGGTTCATTAAAAATATTTGATTCAAGTTTAAGCCTTTATTTCGTTTTAATTTTAGGAATAATAATATTCATTTGCTTTACAGCACGCATAACATTATTTTTATAAATCATTTGTTTCCCTTTTGCAGGCAAATCCCTGACTTTACCTTCCGTAAGCATACAAAATGACCCAATAGTCTTTATTCCGCAAGATGAAAGATAGTTTATAACTGACTCATTAAAATCTGGAAAATATTTTATTAATTCACGAATGGGGCGACTATCTACAACCCTTTCCTCAACTGATGTATCTTTTGAAGTTAAATCATTCCCATCAGGTGTTGCTGCAGACAATGGTGTCTTTTTCCCAGTTTTAGTTATTTCCACAGAGACTTCTTTTATGGTTTTATGTTCATCACTACTTAATATTGTACCAACAGATTGAAGATTTTCCGCCCTGATCCAATCATTCAGAGTTTTCTTGCTGTCCTGATGCATTTCGATAAATTTTGCGCCAGTAATAGCCTGTATATTTTGTGCTTGAGCAGTCAATCTGAACACACCGTCATCGCTCACAATATAGGTTTCCCAATCCTTATATTTTAGAGCTAACGACAATATCTGATTATCCGGGACTGTAGCATCCAAATCCTTTGGAAGAAGTTCCAATTCGGCATTTTCTATCAGAAAACGAACTCTATTCCGACGATTGAAAAGCTGCAGATAATACATATCTATATCTCTTGCTATTCTTCGTGCCGTATCCGATGATGATGCATCATATTTTCGATTTCGTTTATCCTTAATTTTGCCTAACTCATCAATGACCTTCGTTGGAATCCGAACATACTCATCATCTGCAAAATAGAGTAGGATTTCAGGATTATGCATCAAAGCACACGTATCAAGAACATACATCTTTCTCTTCTTTTCCGACTTATCTTCTGTCAGATGAGTTTTTTCCTCCAGGACATATTCTCCCTGTAATCTTTGCTCAATAAATCTCTCTATAGACTGCATATTTACAAAAAAGCTATTTGTCTTCTCAGCATCCACCTTACGAAGTACATCATACACATTAATTCCTCGTGTCATCAAATAAGCATTCTTAGAATGAATTTCCGCCATATATGACTGTAAGTCTGCAATATTCGGACATAATTCCACAGAAATATCAAGCAATTCTTCATCCATCTTTTCAAACAAATGCAAATCTGAAACGTGTTTTTCAATCTGGTCTAATTCGTCCACGTATTCATTAAAGAACACGTCCATTTCAAACAACTCAGGCAGCTTTTTATAAGAACCACAGACAATACCTGCCAAAATACTTTTTATTATATCCTCATTATATAGTCTGCCAATCACATCATCAAATACCAGTGCCTCATCATGAGTTGTAATACCCAATGAATCAAGCATACGATATAATTCCACATACGTATCCGGCTTTTTCACACTGCTTACAATATTTTCTACAAGACATCTGTGAGCAGAGGAATTCCTACGGATACAATGAGAATCCATAACTATTTTTATATTTTTTAAAACCGTCTCGTATTCTGTTGAATCAACCTTTTCAAGAATAACGTCTAAAAAGAAACTGATATCAAACATTTCTGTTTTCAATTGCAAACAAGTAGCATGAATTTTATTGAGTTCCTGAACGATAGTTTCCAACTCCATGCCAATCCATCTTGAATACAGAATGTCTTTCCATTCTCCCGCACAGCCTGCAAACAGAGGCAATGTAATTAATCCAATATATTTAATATCTTCCTGATAATGTGCCGTGATAATGTTCTCAAACCATTTAATAGCAATCCTGTTTTTCTCATTCAGGCGATTATCCTCTATTGCAAGAGGAGCAATTATCTTTTCATCACCATATGTATATTTGTTCTTACATAAGCTGATATGTTCCCCTTTTTCATTCACAACCACACATCCCGAAATCTGGAACTTATCCGGGATATGGATAAGCATAGCATTTTCGTTATCAATAGAGAAACCATTTTCACTATCAAATAATACAATCACCGTATTTTTGAAAGAAGCCGTATTCCTTTTGTATAACTGATATATTTGGAAATCCATAAAAAGGAATTTGCCGTTTTTACAAACATCAAGAATTGCCTCCTTAATTCTTCCATCAGATCCAATCACCTGGTCAACTACAAGGCTACTCCTTTCCGGCAGTTTTTCTGTAAACTGTGTTGTGATTTCTTTCGTCACAAAAAGCTTTGGAAGCAAATTGCCGATATTCCTTGCAATAATTTCTGGTGATGTTTTGATTTCGTTCTTTTCATTTACATCTACAGTCATAGTGATAACACTTTCCCAATCTGTAGAAAATGTATTTTCAATTTCTTCTATTCTGAACTTAGACGCAATAAACCTATCCCCGCCAACAAAGCCTTTCTGAAGCTCGTCAATCACGTGCTGTTTTGGAAAGTCTTGACCATAATCAGATTCTGTACCAAAATCAATGGAGGCTTTGGCTCTTGTCAGCGAATTATTATAGTCACTTATTTTTCCAGTCAATGGATTATAATAGATATCCAGAGGAATTTCTCGCGGCTCACCAGGAAGAAGACCATCTTTAAGCATAATATCGCCTAATTCGGTTAAGTCAATATCAGTGAAGCGAAGTGTCTCATAATTAAAAGAATCCCCACCTGCAATGTTTATCACCTCCAATGCTCTAAGATGTCTTAAGCAAGGTTTAATAAGCAGTTCACTGTTCTGAAGCTGAAACACTTCTTCAAACGCGTACTTTAAAGTTTTCTCGAACATAGAAGAATTCTGTCTAAACTTTTTCGTACTGGTTAAAATCAACCATTCGATAGCGGTAAGACGGCGGGTCGAAACGCTCTTCACCTTCACCTTGTACCTTTTTCCTGGTACTTTTATCTGATTTTCCGAAATTATCATTCTTCATTTCCTCTCTGGTTCTGTCTGATTTTCTGAATAATCTCTTCAGCTTTAATATCAGTCAGCACTTCATCACTAGTAAAATAAGTTCCTTTACGATCCAGCATCTCAATGATTTCCCTATATGCCATAATAATCTTTTCTTCACCATTGTTCATATCTGTAATTTTAACCGGCTGATCCGCATACATGTCTTTTGCTCCCACAATAATCAAAAGATTCTGTGCACGTGAAAACGCAACGTTAATACGCTGAAACGCGGCAATATGAGAATCCAGATTGTGAGAAGCCCTGCGTACATTACGTACAAGGCTAACAAAAACAATTTCTTTTTCTTTTCCCTGAAAACGATCCACCGTATTTACATCTACATCAATTGCAAAAAAAGATTCATTTTTCAGCATTTGACGGATCAATGCTACCTGGTCGTAATAGAAACTGATAACACCAATCGTAACCGGAGTATCCCGGTCTGTTCTGTTTGCATACTGACGTTCCATCTTTTTAAGCAGTTCCATAATCATCTCTGCCTCCACAAGATTCTCAGCAGATGTACTTCCCGGCTTTCTTTGTTCATAAATCTTCTGACCAGCCAGTTCTGATGAATCAAACCAATACGCATGGCGTTCAGGCAAAATCATCTCTGTTCCTGCCGTACTGCGAATATCCAGATAATGTGCTTTCGTATCATAAGTGTACTGATCTTCATTTCCGTCTTTCAGACATTGATCATAAAATATATTGATGATATCCATAATATCAAAATGCATACGATACTGATCCGTTAGTGTTTCTTTTATTTTTGCTCCAGCTTTTTCAAAGTAACGTTCAAACAGGGAAGATGTAACCATATCCTTGTATTTATTAAAATCAGACATAGTCAGTGGAACAATCACATCATCCATATCTTCCTGCTGTTCAGCAACTTCCTGATATGTCTTCTCATGTTCATTAAAGAGTGGCGGCAGCTGTCTATGGTCACCAACTAATACTATCTTTCTGCCTCGGAGCATAGGAATTAACAGTTCCGGCGGCGTTGCCTTACTTACCTCATCAATAATAACAACATCAAAATCATCAAAACCGTTGTCTGTCAACGTTCGTGTATTCTCAGTACAAGAAACACCTACGACATTACAGCTATTGATATAATCCTTCAGAAATACATCCTTTTCCTGTGTGTAATCAGGAATGTTATACACCCATTTTTCAAGGCCACGAAAAATGCCTTCCCAGTCTTCACGATCTATAGCAGCCTTATTTTTCTGTTTCACCTTTTTACAGTAATGGTCAATTACAGTCTTCAGATTTTCCGGAGTAGCATTATATTTTCTAAGGATCCTATCCGAAAGTCTGCGATTCTCCTGTTTACCCTGCTTTAGAGTAGCTATCTCCTGTTCCAGCAATTCTTTCTTATGTTCGTTTTCCTCACTTCTGTCATCAAATGCCTTTTGTTGCTCCGTAATAGTATCCAGTCGTCCCGAAGAAGCATTCTCTACATCCTGCCAAAGTGTCTGGATTAAAGGCGTCGCCGTTTTTAGAACGTTTAGCATATATTGCTTCGACTCTTCACCATCTTTTTTAACACTGGACTCATCAAACAGCTGTCGCTCGGCTTCTGTAAGCCCCGCTCCAGAATTATTAAACTCTGCAATTTTCTTACTGATAGCTTTCCATTGCTCTAAATCCTCCGATCTCGTATCTTTCAGGACTTTTTCCTTCAGAATAGCTTCCTGAATTTTCAGTTCCTCAAGCTCACGAAGGTTGCCGCCAAACTGGTCGGAACTATTCAGCTTTATAAGGAGCTTTGATGCCAATCTTGCATTTTTCAGTGTATGTTTAATAATCCCATTAGCGCTATTTATTCTCTGTGGCTTATTAAGGTCTCCTGTATCAACCCCTACCTTAGTCAAATAAACGCCCTGAGCTTTTATAGTTAGAATGAGCGGCTCCATAACGACCCATATCGCAAGAATACTCTCTTTAGGAAGCATCAGCTCCAGAGTTTCACTGTTTCCCTGACAATAAGATTGCAGTAAGATAAGATTGGCTTTTTCCTGGCCAAGTGCATTCTGTGTCTCATATTCAGCGTCACTATCGCAGAATGCATTTATCCGATCAATTTCTTCCTGTTTATTTTGAATCTGACGGTCAATCTTCTGATTTTCTTCAATAGCGTTTTGATATCTCCGAATATCATATTCACCTTCTTCTTTGACCGCATCTATACGATCCCATTTTTTTAGATATTGTCCATTTACATATTGGAGAATGGACGCATAGAATGATTCCAATACGTTCTCTTCTGTAATATTATTGACAGAAGAATCTATCTTTCTGGCGCTTCCCAATCTGATAGCACGGATCTTAGGATTTGAAATTAATCTTTCTAATGCGTTATCAACTGCAAGGTTTGCCTGTGAAGCTACCAATACACGTTTATTCTGGATAACCAACTGATAAATAGCCTCCGCAATAACCGTTGTTTTTCCGGTTCCAGGAGGACCTTGAATCAAACATACATCTGGTACAGACAGAATTTTCTCTACTGCCTGCTTCTGATTCACATTTAAACTTGTGTTCTGCCAATATGTAATAGGCACTGTTGTCTTAGGTTCTCTTGCCTTCGTTATATCAAACAGCCATTGATCCAGCCCCTGTGAAGCCGCTTTTCCATTTGCAAGATCCTGAACACCCCTTTTAAGTCTTTTCAGCAACGCAAAATCACCAATCTGTGAAGTTGCAATATACCCATCTCCGTAGAATTCTCCTGCCAGAGTTTTTTCGATATCATCAGCAACCATCCCAAAATTTCTAATCTGACGATCAACGGTAGACATAGCATATGAGCTGAATTCAAATACAATCTCAGCCAAATATGGTTCTATATAATTACGACGGATTTCATTGACAAGATATCTAGTTCTTGTTTCTTTATCTTTCTCCTCATATTTCTTTGTGCTGGAACGAAGCGAATCCCATGAATATTCATCAATATCCAAAATACCATAAGTGTTTTCAATTCGTACAAAAGCAAGAGGAATACCACTATCGTTGTTTCCAGAGTCCTGATAATCCCTCTTAAATTCAAAATGCCACCTATTTTTGGAATAATAATTTGAGAACACAGAAACTTCATTTCTTCTCAAATATTTTCTAAAATTCTCAAACTCAGATTTTCCCTCCGTAACGGTCAGGAAAGTCACCTCTCGTTCTTCCACATCCAGACGAAAACCTATATATTTCATACCACGTATACGAAGTTCCGCCAATTGTCTCTTCCATTCAAGATAATCGTTCCAATCAGCCAATTCTCCTTCCAGTGTTTCTGTATGCTCAGCTACCTTGTCAGTCAAATTATACAACCAATTTGCATGATTCGGTCCATCATAATAAAAGATCACATTCGCCTGAGTATCATCTTCTTTCAGAATCGGATTCTCTAATAATCTGATTTCTTTCACATAAAACTCGCCATTTGTTACACGTCCGCCAAAAGATAAATAAATACCTGAAGGCAATCTATGACTCAAGTAAGAACTATTTTTATTGTAAATTTCAACGCAGCGAATCATAGTTCCACTACTTCCATTGAATGATACATTACGAATCACAACTTTTTGCTGAATATTTCCCGGAAAAATTTTAGTTATCAAATCGTTGATGGACATCTGCTCTGTCACTAATTGTGGGTATGCCGTCCTAATACTATTGAAATTTGTTTTGAGCCCATCATCAATATCATCCAATTCCAATTTATGGACACGGATTGCCTTTTCCCCATTTCCATCTACCCTCTTAGATTCATCCCCAACGATATTCGTCTTTCCTTTAGTTCCCGATTTATTTGCATTCTGGCTCTGTTTCCAAATGCCGGCGCTGGTATTCGATGCCGTTTTTTGTCTAGCTTCTTTAGTCTTAAGGTCGATATATCTAGTGCTTGTATAATAGATAGGAAAGTCGTTTATTTTTTTACCTGTGTCTTTACAACTCACCCCTTTTATTTCTGGAGAAAACACATAGTATCTTTTACATGTAAAGCAAAAAAAGAGGGGCCTGTCTTTCGTTCCAGTTCTTGGACTATTTACCTTAATCATCCCTTTCATTAGCATATCCGAATGGTGTACTGGACAAGACATCTTATATGAATTCATTCCTAAATCCTCCGAAATTTATTTGTTTCTCAAAGTATGCTGACAATGATAAATCTCTTTCCATTTGCAACAACCAGATCGCCTATTTTCTTTCCAATAAAACTCTTATGTAATGGATACTTGCCAGAATCCATCACCGCATCTATAAGCTCAAGAGTATTTACCTTCTTGTAAGAGACCATATCTCCATCCTTGATTGGCTGCGTATTGGGCATAAACTCTAAATCAAGCGAAGACCTTTGTTCTTCTTCCTTTTTCGGCTGTTCATTACAAATATCCGGTATCTCCGATTCTTCATCCAATTCCTCTATGATTTCAGTAGGCTCATTCTCCCCGTTTTCTTCTTCAGATTCAGCAAATGTAGATTCATTGTTTTCTTCCGAATATTCATAACTTTCCTGTTCCTTTCCCGGAATACCAAATTCGGATAGTAATCCAAATATAGTCTGTATCTCAGCAACATGTGTTTCGGTAAAATAAAGAGACGTTTCGGTATTAATCTGAACTTCATACTCATCCGATTTTTCTTCAAGATTCAGACCAAGAATAGCTTGCTTAACAGCCTCCTTAAAAACATCTTTGTTCGTGTCACGCATTGATTTATATATACCTGAGCAATCTCTGCACAAACATAGATTAAGCTGCGGAAGTTCGATTCCAAAATTTGCAATCTCTGTTGCATCAATCCGCTGTACTGGTTGTTTGCACATCTGGCATACCTTCATGTTGCTTTCATTTACATACATTCCGGTAACATATGCTCTGACAGTCCTTGGTGATTTACTGGTTCTGATCTGCATACGAACTTTCTCATATTTCACAGGATCCGCGCAAAAGAACTGCATACGAACATGTTCCACCAGACTCTCCATATTTCGAACCCTGGAAACAGGAAAAGCATCCGATACCCATGAGTTAGCATCAAAGACTTCGTCACCATTTTCATTATCAACAATAACTGCACTATCATCTTCTTTAGAATCCGATATTCTCACACCTAATTCTCTGGCCAACTGTCGAAGTAGGATAGTTTTATCCTTCTTATTTAATCTGTCAACATGATCAAAAGCTTCAGCCGTATCGTCTTCTACAGTTTCCTTAAACCCTAAATGAACATAAATAGATTTATCTTTCAGTAATGGTCCGTACATTTCCTCATCCAGTTCAAACTTGGACATATCGCTTGTACTATGAACCATTCCATTTTTATCATAAAGCCAATTATAATATCGCTTGATTTTTCTCAGTAAATTGCTTTCTTCTGATACTTCATACGGGTTCGTCTTGCGCTTACGCATAGTTCCAGAAAGTTTTTCATTGATTTGGAACATAAGTTTCAGTATTTCTACAGATTTTTTCTTCGCCAATGGATGCTGTGAACAACGGTCAATGAAGCACAGATTATCTTCAATATAATTCACACTGATTCCAGGGCAATATTCTCCGAGAGCTCTCCAGGATTCCTGTCCGTGTCCACCCGGATCATAACGTCTGCCCTCATTTACCAATGTTGCAATTACACCGAATTGCTGCAGCTTCTTCAGAGAAATCCCCTGCTGATTATAAAATTCCTCATCCACTGGATATACATTCGGTTCATCAATCTCAAAATAATCATCATCGTCTTCCCCGGTCACCAACTCATCCTGTGAGGGCATTGCAAAATATACAGAAAGATCTACACCCTCTGTAGATTTGCTTAAATAACCTTCGGCCGGAATTGCATACATGATTGTATCATTATCCTTTTTCACGCGAATAATCTGTGCGTCAGATAACAATTCCATCACTCCAGATAAATTCTGGTTAGAATCCAGCAGTGCAATAATCTGATTGATATCTTCTATATATTCATTATCAATATCATCAGTATCAAATCTGATCCGGTTTCCCTCCATGTATTTTCGAATAATTTTTTCTTTCACGTACTGAAAGTTGTCAAAATTGCTGAGTTTGAAGCCGTCCCTCAAGAGCAGACCGAACTTTTCCGCAACTTTTGAATCCACAATCGCAGACTGTGCCAATGTCTGATAATCATTAGAGCCACTCAAATACAATACGCATTCATTACCTTTATACGCGGGCACAAACTGCCCGGCAGCATTCAATATAATTGGAGCCTGACGTAATCTTTCCCAGGCATTGCAAATTGTGTCTCTGACCATTTGTTCATAACGGCCACTACGGCTATAATAAAAACTCGTTGTATGCAAGCTTTCCCGGTTATCCGATAGAAAGCTGTAAAATTCCTCCAATTCATCAAAATAAGACCTGTTTACGTCAAAACCGGATAAACCACCTTTTTGTAAGTCTAATGCCAAGTCAGCTAATGAAAATACTCTTATATTGAGTCTATCTGCAAGCCAGACAAAATATTCATTAAAGTTTGCTTCCTTCTCATTATTAAAAGCTACAAATTCTCCCACATCTGCAAGCGTAGCTTTCAACAGGCTATTATCTGCAAAATCCTGAATCCCAAAAGGTACCGGAACGGATACCTCACTAACCGTTCTGTATATGCCGTTACGATCCGGTAATAATGCATGCTGCCTGAATGCGGAAGTAACTTTCTCTCTAAGACCCGGAATTGTCCTGTTATCCGCCTCATCACGAAATGCTGCCAATAATATGCGGCGAATAAACGCTTGCGTAATCAGGTTCCTCTTTTGCAATTCAAAAAGCGAGTCTCTGATAACATCCCCTAACTTATCAAACAAATAGCTGTTAAAGTCAGATGGTGTCATCAACTTTTCACGAGATACTGCTGTTTCAAAAGAACCGTGAATATAAAACGGAAGATTAGTCATGTCCCTGGTTGGAAAGTAAACCCAAACAGGAGCAGCATCTGTTAGTTCATTTACATTATTCGCTCTATTATTAACTTTGTATGCAACACTTACCTCCGCAGCCTTCATGTCCGGATGATTGAAAACATTTTTAAACTTTAGATATCTGGAGATTTCTTCTTTTCCGTCATATGCACTGCCTTCTATATGGCAGGAAATCAAATTTTTATCTGTCTGATCCTCATTCAGGTTAATCATGGCAAATCTGCCGTTACCTTTATTGATCCAGTAAAGTGTTTTAATATGATTTAAAAATAAGAGAGTTTCTCCGGTTAACTGTTCCAGCTTCTGCAACACTTCTTTTCCGGAAATTTTCTTCAATATTCCATCTTCATTTTTCTTTAAAAACGGAATAACAATTTTCGTAAGATGCTCTTCCTTAACAAATGGAATATATTTTCCCTCAGCAGTGTTATAGGCGAGCGTGGCTTTTTCTTTCTTAAACTCCCACTGGTCTGAAATTTCTACCGGTAAAAGATAATTTTGAATCTGAAAGGCCTCATTATCCGAATAAATTTCTGGTTGATATGTATACTTAAAAACAGACTTAAAGCCCATACCAAAGCGACCGATTGTCTGAGCGGAATTTCGATCCTTTGTTCCCATTAGCATAGACGAAACTCCTTTGACATCTTCTTCATCAAAAGGATCTCCGTTATGATAAAAGACCAGTTTATCCTCATAATACTCGATCACAACACGATCTGCTTTCTCATCCTCAGCATTCTGCAATAATTCGTAGACAAAATGATTGCTTTCAGAATAATGGCCTGCCAGAAGAGCCTCATATTTCTGCGGTTCTCTGGTTAATGCTTTCCATTCATCCTTATTTTTTTCATATATACTGCGATAATTGATTTTGCCCATCGTATTATCCTTTACCTCACGACATGCAGGATTCCTTTTACCTGTAAATTCGTATGTATATCTACTCGTTTTACGGTTTCATCAATTTTTTTCTGTTGTGTCTCAAAATCAGCAGTTAATTTATCCAGCTGCGACTGTCTCATTCGTATAATTCTTTCGTCCTGAGCACTGTTAATCATATTGCGAAGGATTGCTTCTCTCTGATTAAAAGAATGCCTCAATCTTTCCAGACGATATTCGCATTCATTACGAACCTCTTCTGTGTATATTTTCTTTTCAATCTGCCATTTTTCATAATGAAGCTTATCCATAGCCTCCCAAACCACTTCATGATCCGTATCCTCATATTCATATTCAGCACTGTATTGAATGTAGCTGATAATATTTTTCTGAACAATTGGATTTTCGCTTACTGCGACCAAACGAATGTCCGGTCTGAGTCCCACATACTTCCAAACATAAATCAGAAATTCATAATCTCCTGTCGGCAACTCTTCCGTACTAATTGAAGCTCCTACCTCACATGGAAGCTCATTACTTTCATATACAGCCGCCTGAATAACCAAAGGATGCATCTGTGTCAGAAATGCTGCCTGCCGGTTGTCTTTGGCGCACACGCTGTCAAACGTGACCGGCAATGTCGGTTTATTAGATTTTAAATAAGCATTCCAGAGTTTGGATGCATTATTATTATTTGTTATTTTCACCGTTGCCAGATTCTCCAGCATCTGCCTCCTCTTGTCACTTGCCAGCCGGAGATTTTTCAGTTCTCCCTTACCTCGAATAAACTCACCCTCTCCAAGAAAATCATTCAAAAAGGTTTCTACCAGTTCCTGAATGCTCTGAGGCGAAATCCAGATGTTTTCCGCATCCTGAACATCCTTGCTCTGAATATAGTTTGATAGGTCAAAACCATACAGAGACTTCTCATCCTGTTCCAACCGATGCATTTCCTGAACCCTCATGACTTCATTATCAGCCATCTGTTCAATTTTCAGATTGCGTTCCTCCTCAGTCAATTTCGGATCAAGCATAATCTTCAGAATCTGATCACTGATATCGCCAAGGATTTCCGAACAATCTCCGATACTCGACTCAAACACCCCTATTTTGCTTAAACATCTGTCGTAAATCGTTGCATCTATGGTATCCTCTGTAATCATGTTATATATTCTTACCGTATCAGACTTCTGTCCACGTCTGTCAATACGTCCTATTCTCTGTTCAATACGCATCGGATTCCACGGCAAATCATAGTTAATCATGGTATCACAGAACTGATAATCCAATCCCTCACAACCCACTTCACTAAACAACAGGACATCGATGGCCTCCTCTGAGTCTCTGCTGCTCATAAATCTCTGTCTAAGCGCATATCTTTCTGTATCAGGAACAGAGCCATCTACCTGCGCTACACGGATACCTTTTTGCTCCAGTTTTCTACGCACGTATGCCAATGTATGACGAAAAGAGCTGAAAATAATAACACGGTTATTTTCTTCCTTCTGTTTTTCGCAAATAATCTCACACATCTTTTCAAACTTCGGATCCTCGTCTGACAGCTTTTCTGTAAGCATTGCTATCTCATTCTGTAATTCAAGCAGTACGTTTTCCTCATCGCCGTTCAAATCCACATCATGTTCATATAGCTCTCCATCATTCTGGATTTGTGCTATTCTTCTGGCAACAATGTCGTTCATAAACGGCCGTAATCCATAAATACAGCTTGCTGCCTGCCGCATAATCGTACACATCATAAAACGGACGCTCTGGCTTCCATGCAATATAGCAAGAGAAGTGGCTTCGAATTCCATTAATGCATCGTATAAATTGTGCTGTGCAGAGGTATAAGGAACCTTTACGGTCAAATTTCTTCGAATGCAGAAGTCCTCAATATCTTTTCTTCTGGTACGGTTAATGATCGCATGGAAAGAATGCAGAGCTTCAACCTTACTGATCATCTCTACCTTCTCATCACGTGAAACCGTTTCTTTTTCCAAAAAATCATAAATTTGTCCAAAATCAGGATTGTGCTGAATTACACTCCGTCCCCAGGTTGTATTCAGGATATGGGTAATTTCGTCTTTTCCTGCCTTCTGCCATCCATCTTCCTGATTCCTGATAATTCGAAGAAGATTATTAATATATACATTTGGTTCTGCCATTGTTCGGAATGTGTCCTTATCAATCACAACATCCGGTCGAAGCAGATTCAATAATGTATAAAGGTCGTCATTGCTATTCTGTAATGGAGTCGCAGTCAGAAACACTACTGCATCTGCATTACGGCAAAATATTTCCACACCCCGATACATCCATGTATTTGCATTGCGAATATTATGTGCTTCATCCACAATGACCAGGTCAAAATGCGGAACCGGATCCAATTCCGCCAGACCCAGATTTTTCTTTCTTTTGGATGAAGCAGATTGTGTTCCCATGATACTGTCCTCGCCAAAAAGAGAGTATGGAATAATTGTTTTATTGTGACGCTCTGGCCATGCACCGTCTCTATGCGTTTCTGAGATTGCCTCAGCAAAATCCTTCCCATCCATTTGGGTAAAGTTCTCATCAAAACGTTTCATTTCCAGTTCCCATTTTCGTTCTGCGACGAGCGGCCTTGGGCATATAATGAGTACAGAATTTACACTGTCTCTCGCTTCCAGTTCTTTTAAAATAAGACCGGCCTCAATAGTTTTGCCCACGCCGACATCGTCAGCTACCAGAAGTCTGGGGTTATCAGATTTGATCATTTTCAAAGCAGGTCTGAACTGATATGGCACAAAATCAATTCTGGCGGAATTCAGTGAATAGAGATTGCTGGATCCCGGATTGTTGATTTGATATGCTGTCAGTGCTGTCCTTACACGCCGAAGAGAAACATGTGTACTGGCAGATTTTGTTCCGGTAATTCTAATCTGCTCTTCATAAAAGTTTTCAACTTTTCCATTAAGCAAAACAGTATAGCGGTTACCATCTTTCCCAATAACTGCGCCTACAGCTGAATTATCACTTTCCAACGTGACCAGACTGCCTACTGCAATTTCGCCTCTAGCATCTGTTTCCGGCTTATTTTCCGTTTTAATCAATGGCTCAGGCTGTATATCTTTATCCTCTTCGATATCAAAAATGAAAGCTTCCATATCACGGGTATCTTTCATAGTTGCATCAAAAGCCTGCATCAGAGCAATGATAGTTTCAACATCCTCTATTACTTTTTTCTTCGTTATCTCCTTCGAAGTAATATGCGCCCATGAATTTCTCACATCCTGCATTTTATGTATGTTTTGGCGTTCTTTATTGTTTACAAAAAATGAACTTGTAATGATAAACCAGTTACGATCAAGCACTCGCAGTAAAGACGCCAGGTCAAGGCCGCTTAATTCCTGCACATTGCTGCTCAACACTTTCTCTTTCTGGAGCGCACTGAGGTTGTTTAATACAAGTTCATTCCACCAGTTATCAGTTATCTTTGGCAGACGCTTATTCAGCCACTTTCCCAGCCGTTCATTTAACCGGAACATGTATTCATTCATTTTGCTGGTGATATACGAATCATTCATCAGGCGTTTCCTCCTGTATTACAAAAATACAATTACAGTTTTATCATTTGAACTGTTTCTGCGACATACCATCCACATCATACCAATGTCCGTTTTATGAGTTCCTCCGCGCTTTCGTCCTCTGGATTATTTGTGCCAAGTTTCCCCCGGAAGGCCTTTGCCAGAATGGATTTCTTTATGGTGTCGATAGCCTCCAAAGTTGCTTCCACTTTTGCTTTAGCTTCAGCTTCTTTGGCGAAGAAGTCATCAAGTATATCAACAATTTCAGCTTGTTCAGGGATGGAAGGCATATCAATCTTTATTGCGCCAAGCTCCTTTGAGTTAATATTATTGATCCCCGCCGAAGATTTTGCTTTTTTAAACATTTGGTCTCTTGCATCTGAAGAGTTGAGAAACTCTACTAAAAAAACTGGAAGGACACATTCCATCGGTTTAATTCTTATCAAAAAAGAGCCATACGCGTAAGGCCGATTCAGCATAGGTACTAAAGCACTTTTTCCAACTAAATTTCTGCTTCCGTTTGAACGAATAATAAGAATATCGTTTTCATGTACTTGATTTTCTTCTATCACATTTTCATGTGAAAGAAACTTCATATCATCAAAGCTGATACCATCATCAGTGATGTTTGGAATTCTGAAAACAGGCATTCCATAATTGGTATAGTTACTTTTTTCTGATGTTCCATATTTGAAGCCTGAAACAACATTCGCAAGAAAAGTTGATTCCCATGCTTTTTCGACCCCATGCTCTTTTCTCCATCCCCTCGTCAGTTCTCCTGTAAATGCTCGGTGTAGCATCGATGATTTTCTCAGTTCAAAACTCTCCAATGCCTCCTGCGCCTTTTCCTTAGCCTCGTCCAATTTTGTGAACAGGCTCTCAATGCGGTCAACAATGCGTTGCTGCTCGGCAAGGGGAGCGAGTGGAAACGGATAACTTTCTATATTTCCAGATCGAATTGAGGGTGAATTGTCTCCCTTCATGTACTTGTTAAGCCCCTCAACCACATAACCACTTGTCATAAGCCAGTATACATACTTACTATTTAATCCTTCAACCGGGGAGCAAACGTAAAATCCCGTTGATGCTATACAGTCTTTGAATGATTCATCTATATAAGCAATATTTTTTAAGTATGGCCTCACCAGTGAAAATAAAGTATCTCCGGCATGAAGTCCCCGGCAAGCTCTACTTGGAGCTTTTGCCGTTTCAGTTACTTTTGGCTTCCTAACGCATTGGTTCATGTTATCAATAGAATCAATATCAATATATGTAAAGGTATGACCAACAGGCTTTTTTGTTTCCATAGGTTTAAAAATATCATTGCCATATACCCAGCACCAATTCCCCAGCACCTGATACGGCTGCTCTTCCACCGGCACAAACGGCGTTTTCTTTTCCGCCTTTTCGTTCTTTTTCTTTGCCATCACACCGCCTCCGTTTCCAAAGACTTCAGCTCATTCACGACGCTCTTCAGCAGATCCATCGCTTCCTCAAGATTGGCCATGCATTCTTCGGCGCTCTCAATCGGGTCGGGAAGCTCATTGCAATCTACCAGAGACTCATCCCGGATCAGCCCCAGGTCCAGACTGTTGCCCTTTGCTTCGATTTCCTCTCTGGCGAATTTATGCCAGCGTTCATCTGTGACGGCAGTGCGGTCGTCTGCAGTATAGGCCGCCTCGAATCCGGCAAAATGTTCTTTCTTAAGCGGATTTGTCTTACCGAATGACGGCATATTGGTGCGAAGGTCATAGAACCACACTTCGCTGGTGTTTCCTTTGTCCGTCTTACCGCGGGTGAAGAACAGGACGTTCGTCTTGACACCCTGAGCGTAGAAGATGCCGGTCGGCAGACGCAGGATCGTATGCAGATTGCATTTATCCATCAGGTCGCAGCGAATCTTCTCGCCGTCACCGTCCTGAAACAGGACATTGTCCGGCAGAACAACGGCTGCACGGGCTTTTCCATCAGTCTTCAGACTGCGGTATATGTGCTGTAGGAAATTCAGCTGCTTGTTGCTGGTCGGGAAAGTAAAGTCATCGCGGGTGGCACGTTCTCCGCCTTTCTTGGTTCCGAATGGCGGATTGGTCAAAACCAGATCATAACCTTTCATGGATTTGCCGGTATTGGAAAGCGTATCACCAAGAATGATCTGTCCTTCCATGTCATGAAGCATGGCATTCATCAGCGCCAGGCGGTGCGTATCATGCACCAGCTCGCAGCCCGTGAAAGCCTCCTCGCGTTCAAATCTTGCAGTATCAGCATCCAGTTCAAAGAAATCATCTGTATTATCACGGACAAACTGGCTCGCAGCAATCATGAACCCAAAAGTACCGCAGGCCGGATCGTTGCAGCGTTCGCCGGGCTGCGGCTTCATCATGCGCACCATGACATCAATCAGGACACGGGGAGTAAAATACTGACCCGCACCGGATTTTTTCTCATTTGCGTTCTTCTCCAGAAGCCCTTCGTACAGATTCCCAAGTCCTTCTTCACGCGCTGAGAACCAGTCAAGTCCGTCGATTGTTGTGATGATTTTTTCGAGATTCTTTGGTTCGT
>JAJQGL010000112.1 GCA_021200535.1 Clostridiaceae bacterium
GATGAAACCACCATCTAATTATTTGCACACGTTATTTAAGTACGATGTACTAGTATAGCGGTTTCTGTTAATTTGCAAATAACGGTGTTGACAGATAACGATCTCCGGAATCCGGCAGGAGAACAACAATATTTTTCCCTTTATTCTCTGGTCTTGCCGCTAAAACCGAAGCCGCCTTTAACGCTGCCCCGGAAGAAATTCCCACCAAAATTCCCTCTGATACCGCAAACATTTTGCCCTCTGCAAATGCATCATCATTTTCAATCGTAAGAATTTCATCAAATACTTCTGTGTTCAGCACCTGCGGTACAAAGCCAGCTCCAATTCCCTGAATCTTATGCGGCCCTGCTTTCCCCTCTGACAGCACCGGACTATCGGAAGGCTCTACGGCAACAATCCGGATCTGCGGATTCTTTGCTTTCAGATATTCTCCTACACCGGTAATCGTACCGCCGGTTCCGACACCGGCCACAAAAATATCTACCTTTCCATCTGTCTGCTCCCAAATCTCCGGTCCGGTCGTCGCTTTATGGATTTCCGGATTTGCCGGATTGTCAAACTGCCCCAGAATGACAGCGCCATCGATCGTTTCTTTTAATTCTTCCGCTTTTGCGATTGCGCCTTTCATCCCCTTTGCTCCCTCTGTCAGCACAAGCTCTGCGCCATACGCCTTCAGTAAATTTCTTCTCTCCACACTCATCGTCTCCGGCAGCGTAAGAATCGTTTTATATCCCTTTGCCGCCGCCACTGCGGCAAGACCAATCCCCGTATTTCCTGAAGTCGGCTCAATAATCGTTGCTCCCGGCTTTAAAATCCCTTTTTTCTCTGCATCCTGAATCATCGCCAGGGCAATTCTGTCCTTTACTGACCCTGCCGGATTCAGATATTCCAGTTTCGCCAAAATGACAGCATCCGCTACCCCCGCTTTCTCACTGTAACGGTTCAGTCTTAACATCGGTGTCCCTCCGATTAATTCCAATGCGCTTTCCTTAATGTCTGCCATATGAATTCCTTCCTTTCAATATCATACTGTTTTGATAGGTTTTATATGATTTACATTGTACCTCTCTTTCCATAGGCTGTCAACTACTTTTTTGGAAGCGCTCTGCATTATCACTTTCTCTGCTATATGACATATTTGTGAACTACCCATTGTCTAAAGCCAATGGGCTTCCTGTTTCATCGACCTCGTTTCTACACTCCGTTCCGGTCGGTGCAGAGCTAACGTCCACTGGACGTTATGCACCCTACTATCTCCACAGTCGTTAATTCGGGCAGTTCCTGCCCTATTTATTTTTGACTATGCTATTTGTCTTAATCCCTCTGCTAATATATTTTTAGCGGCATTTACATCTCTATCATGCTCTGTACTGCATTTAGGACATATCCATCTTCTGACAGATAAATCCTTTGTTCCTTTATTCTGATAACCACAGCATGAGCATAGTTGACTAATTCTCCGAAACTATCACTTGGTTTTCGCTAATAAGTTTATGAGATATAATGTTTTGGGATTCTCATATTTTTCTCCGCTTGACGTAATTAGCAAATCTTTGATACCCAAATCTATGCCTATATTATTTTCCGCTTTGGGTAATTTTATATGTTCCGCTTGGAACCTGTGAAATGGTTGCAGACTTTATATTTCCGGCAAATTTGCGATGTATCTTTGCTTTGACAAATTTTAACTTTGGCAATTTGATTTTATTTCCCTTAAAATCCACTTCTATGTTCCCATTAGTGAAATTTGTTGTATAAGACCTGTGGTTATCATGTTTACTTTTATATTTTGGATAACCTGCGTGTTCCTTAAAAAATTTTTGATATGCTGAATCCATATTATATATTGCATTCGTAAGGGCGAACTTATCTACTTCTTTTAACCATTCATGCTGTGTCTTTAATTTTCTATTACAATAATTATTGCAGTCTGTCTTGCTGACTGATTTCTTTTCTGTTTCGTACATTTCCTTGCGGTATGCCAATGTTTGATTATATACAAAGCGGCAACAGCCAAATGTTTTTGCAAGTTGTTTCTGTTGTTCTTTGCTTGGATATATTCGATGCCTTTAACACTCTCTGCCGCCTTCTTTCTTAACCTTGGTTTTCTATATATCCTTTTAGTATTTTTTCTGAAACATTTCCTACGCTACAAGCAAAATATCCATCAGTCCAAAATGTTTGTTCTTTCCAAAAATGTTTATGTAAATATGACGGATAACGCTCCCATATATGGTATGTTGTGTAGCTTTTTATCAAATTCTCTCATACTAATCCCCGTTCTGAAGCGTTTTACGCAACGGGATGCCATCAGGGCTAATTTGTGCCGCATCCAGAGCGGACTGATCAACTGAAATCGTTTTAACACTTCACTGATAGACATCATTATCTACACACGCTTCGCGTGGCAGTCTTTATTATATCATGAACCCGCGCTTTTGCGCTCCATCGCTGCTTACGCAGCTGTTCATGATCGTTATCTACACACGCTTCGCGTGGCAGTCTTTATTATATCAACATATGTATATATGATTTGATACTGTATGTAAAATGCCTGCAGCAGAAAACAAAAAATAAGGTATACAAAAGATAAACCATGTATACCTTATTTTTACACAATTTTGGCTCGGCCAATCCTGCAGTGGTTCCGCTTTTCTGAACTTATTTCATCTGTGCTGCAACCTCTGCTGCGAAATCCTCTTCTTTCTTTTCGATTCCTTCGCCTGTTTCAAAACGAACAAAATTCGTTACTGTCAGCTTACAGCCTTCTGCCTTTGCAACAGCCTCAACGTACTGCTTTACATTTTCTTTATTTTCTGCTTTTACATATGGCTGTTCTAACAGACAAACTTCCTTTAACTCCTTGTTCAAACGGCCGATAATCATCTTCTCAATGATATTTTCCGGCTTATTTGCATTCTTCGGATCATTCTTTGCCTGCGCCAAAAGCACCTGCTTCTCATGCTCTTTATAATCCTCATCCACATCATCAGAAGATACATATTTCGGAGACAATGCTGCCACCTGCATCGCAACGTTCTTTAAGCACTCTTTTACTGCATCACTGTCAGAATCTGTGTCTGCTTCTACCAGAACACCGATCTTTCCGCCTGCATGAATATAGGAAACAACCAATCCTTCCGTCTCAACCTTCTGAAAACGGCGAATACTCATATTTTCACCGATCACAGCAATCATGGATTTGAGCTTCTCTTCTACTGTTCCGCTGTTGTCACTTGTCCATGTCTCTGCAAGAAATGCGTCAATATCTGCCGCTGCTGTCGTTTTTGCCTGTGCTGCAACCTCTGCAACATATGCCTGAAACTTTTCGTTCTTCGCAACGAAATCTGTCTCACTATTTACTTCAACAATAGATGCAACCTTTCCATCTTCAGAAACATCAACTGCTACCATACCCTCTGCAGCAATGCGTCCGGACTTCTTCTCAGCCTTTGCAAGACCATTTTCACGCAGCCACTCTACTGCCTGATCCATATCTCCATCTGTATTTGTAAGAGCCTTCTTACAATCCATCATACCCGCACCGGTCATCTCTCTCAACTCTTTAACCTGTGAAGCTGAAATTGCCATTTTCTTTTCCTCCATTTTCTGTTTTGCTTATTCCGTTCAAGTACAGCGTTTCACAAATAACCGGACTTTCATCTGATATACTAGTCCTTACTTCACAAACGCTATATCAAAGCATTATGCCTCTGCTGCTTCTTCTGCCGCTTCCTCATCAAAGGACTCACCCTGATTTGCCTCAATAACAGCATCTGCCATCTTAGAAACAATCAGTTTTACGGCTCTGATTGCGTCATCATTGCCCGGAATAACATAGTCAAGCTCTTCCGGATCACAGTTTGTATCTGCAATACCAATCAGAGGAATGCCTAATGTATGCGCTTCCTGAATACAAATTCTCTCTTTCTTTGGATCTACCACAAAGATTGCATCCGGAATCTTCTTCATTTCTTTAATACCGCCAAGGTTTTTCTCAAGCTTTTCCCACTCTTTTTTCAAACCGATAACTTCTTTCTTCGGAAGAACATCAAATGTACCATCCTCAGACATTGCCTCAATCTCTTTTAATCTCTTAATACGGGTCTGAATCGTTTTGAAGTTTGTCAGCATACCGCCTAACCATCTCTCATTTACATAGAACATTCCGCAGCGCTCTGCCTCAGACTTAATAGAATCCTGTGCCTGCTTCTTTGTTCCGACGAAAAGAATCGTGCCGCCATTTGCAACGATATCCTTCACTGCATTATAAGCAGTGTCAACCATGCCTACTGATTTCTGTAAGTCAATGATATAGATGCCATTGCGCTCTGTGTAGATGTACTCTGCCATCTTAGGGTTCCATCTTCTCGTCTGATGTCCAAAGTGAACACCTGCTTCCAGTAACTGTTTCATAGAAATTACGCTCATTTTAATACCTCCATCTGGTTTTTTGCTTCCATATGCTTCCAAACGCAAGACCATGAGCTGGCACCACTGCGCAATCCACATATGTGATTAATATAAGTTTCTGTCTGTCAATAAACAACGTACTTGTACAGATTAACACATAAAAGCAGCAGATGCAAGGAAAAAAAGGTGTAATGCCTTAATAATTCAGTAAATAAAAGCAAATACTGCTGCTCTCAGCCTACTATCTTCAAAATCCGGGACTGGCTCCAATACCGATAAACTGCATTGGACAGAATTTCTTCCTCCTGGACACAGCTTTCATTGACCTGCGCAACCATCATCAGCAGCTCATGCTCTGCAGTAATCGCATTTGCCGGCACTGCCAGCATTTCATGCACACTGCTTGGAATCAGGTAATAATCCCCCTGAAACAGCTTTGCAACCCGCCGGAGCATATTCGGATATAAAACTGCGGCTGCACCGTTAACATACCTTTCATTTGTTATGACCATCGGTTCAACGACCGGTGCGCTGTTTTCTGCAAAGGCGTCCTGAAAGAAATTATCCCCGGCAGATGTTTCCCCGCCATCCCGCAATAAGGCATACATACTGCATACATTTCCCGGAAACAGCTCCTTCGTATTGTTTTGCGCCAGCTTTAACAACATTTCCTTATCCACTTCCCATTGCTCCATAAGAACATTGGTCACCCGTATCATTGCGACCCCTTCCTCGTCCTGACAAAGCATAATATGAAAGGTTATCATCAAATCCAAAAAACAAACATACGGAATAGAGTGCTTCAGCTCCTCATTCATCTTCTGGGAAACAAGACGGTAGATAATCTTATTCCTGCAGCCGGAAAATGATAAATCCGTATCAAGCTCCTTAACTTTATTTCTGGAATGATAATACATTGTTTCCAGCTCTGCTGCAATGTCCTCAAGCGTCCGCCCTGTTTTATATTCCTCATAATAGTCCTGTAAATAGAAATTAGGAGCAACTGTTTCTTTGGCATCCCGGATTAACATACAGTCATACTCCATCGAATTATTTTTTGTCACCTTATGAATTTCTATGCAGCTATCCTCTGCAAACCGAAACTT
Organism: Clostridiaceae bacterium; assembly: GCA_021200535.1. Classification (GTDB taxonomy): domain Bacteria; phylum Bacillota; class Clostridia; order Lachnospirales; family Lachnospiraceae; genus Butyribacter. The sequence goes on from JAJQGL010000112.1 coordinate 5,520, forward strand.
CATTTCCTGCTTTAAAACACTGCAAAATTCTGAAAATGATACGTCATTTTGAAAACCCATATTCTTATTTATCCTCCCTTTCTCCTGACGTTTTTGGCCCTGTTTCCGGACAAAAAATATTCCGGAAAAATGTAAAATCCCACCTATTATACACTTTGTAAAACACCTGCCAACAGATAATAAAAAATAGAAAATTTCTTTTGCTGTGCCTACAACACCAATAACTGTACCAAATATGCCTGTCTTATTTCCGGCTGCGGCATGAATCAGCAGTAATTCATTGTTACAGGGAGAGCTTTTGAAGTAAAAAATGACTTCAAGAAAAATACGAAAAGAAATTACAAAGATGATTTACTAATAAACTGTATTTCTTTGTTGCGAATGTATGACTACATTCCAGATTGCTGCCTCATCCAGCAAAAGAAATGATCTGCATATAGAGTAACAGATGGTCTCCAAAAAGACAATATGGAAACCCACCAAAAAACAGAAGGATATTGATCGGACCATACAAAAAACACAGGAAATCAAACGGCAAAAAGTTTGATTTCCTGTGCAAACTCACAGTTTCGATATCCCATTTTTATGCAAAATGACGAACCATTTGCAATATGCTATTTGCTTAAAAATTCATGAATGCCCTTTGCAGCTGCCTTGCCGGCACCCATTGCAAGAATAACCGTAGCAGCTCCCGTCACCGCATCACCTCCGGCATAAACCTTCGCCTTAGATGTCTGACCGTTTTCTTCCTCTGCCACAATACACTTTCTTTTATTGACAGCAAGCCCTTCTGTCGTAGAAGAAATCAATGGATTCGGACTGGTTCCAAGTGACATAATGACCGTATCCACATCCAAGGTAAATTCAGAGCCTGCTTTTTCAACCGGCCGTCTCCGTCCGGACTCATCCGGCTCACCCAGTTCCATGCGAATGCATTCCATTCCGGTCACATTTCCGTCATCATCCGTAAAAATCTGCGTCGGATTTGTCAGAAGGTCAAAAATAATGCCCTCCTCTTTTGCATGGTGCACCTCTTCCACTCTTGCCGGCAGCTCCTGCTCGCTTCTGCGGTATACGATATGCACCTCCGCCCCGAGACGAAGCGCTGTCCTTGCTGCATCCATTGCCACGTTTCCACCGCCCACAACAGCCACTTTTTTACCGGCAACGATCGGCGTATCATAATTATCGTCAAATGCTTTCATCAGATTGCTTCTGGTCAGATATTCATTTGCAGAAAACACACCGTTTGCATTTTCACCCGGAATTCCCATAAATCTCGGAAGACCCGCTCCCGATCCAATGAACACCGCGTCAAAGCCTTCTTCGTTTAACAGCTCATCGATTGTATTGGCTTTGCCAATCACAACATTCGTCTCAATTTTAACACCGAGCGCTTTTACATTTTCCACTTCCTGATCAACTACCTTTGTCTTTGGCAGACGAAATTCCGGAATACCATAAGACAATACTCCGCCAGCCTTATGAAGCGCTTCAAAAATCGTCACATCATAGCCAAGCTTTGCCAGGTCGCCGGCACAAGTCAGTCCTGCCGGTCCGGAACCGATAACAGCAACCTTCTTTCCGTTTTGTGTTGCCGCCGGCGCAGGCTGAATCCCCTCTTCCCTCGCCGTATCAGCTACAAACCGCTCCAGCTTGCCGATAGAGACAGCATCTCCTTTTATTCCGCGGACACACTTTGCCTCGCATTGACTTTCCTGCGGACATACACGCCCGCAGACAGCCGGAAGCGCAGAATATTTTCCAATCACATGATAAGCAGCCTCAATATCTCCTGCTTCGACTTCTTTGATAAATCCGGGAATATCAATATTTACCGGACATCCCTTAACACATTGCGGGTTTTTGCATTTTAAGCAGCGGCTTGCCTCCGCCATTGCTTCTTCTTTATCATATCCCAGACAAACCTCTTCAAAGTTTGCTGCACGAACCTTTGGATCCTGCTCACGCACAGGAACTCTTTTTAATACATCTACTTCCATAACTCTATTCCTTTCTGTATATCTTTCCATTAACCGTTGCAGTTTCCGCATCCGCCGTGATGGGTATCTCCCTCCTGTCTGCGCAGCACGGCACGTCCTTCTTCTGTTTTGTACATTCTCTGACGAAGCATTGCCTGGTCAAAATCAACCAGATGCCCATCAAACTCCGGACCATCCACACAGGCAAATTTAATCTCATCACCAACCTGCAGACGACAGGCGCCGCACATTCCGGTACCATCTACCATAATCGGATTCATGCTGACAATCGTTGGAATCTGCAGTTCTTTTGTCAGCATTGCCACAAATTTCATCATAATCATTGGGCCGATCGCAACTACCCTTGTATATTTTTTCCCCTGGTTTTTCACCAGCTCATTGATCTGGTCACAGCCATTGCCTTTAAATCCATAGGAGCCATCATCCGTAGCTATGTAAAGATTCTCAGCCACCTTGCGCATAGGCTCTTCCAGTATCAGGATATCCTTTGTGCGCGCACCTATAATGACATCAACCGCAATACCGTGCTCTTTCATCCATTTTACCTGCGGATAGACAGGCGCTGTTCCGACACCGCCGCAGACAAACAGAATGCTCTCCTTCTTTAAATCCTCCAAAGGCATTCCAATCAGCTCAGAAGGACATCCCAGAGGGCCGACAAAATCCATAAAGCTTTCACCTTCTTCATATTCTGCCATTTCCTGTGTTGATGCGCCCACTGTCTGAAAAACGATTGTGACCGTTCCTTTTTCCCTGTCATAATCACAGACCGTTAGCGGAATCCTCTCTCCCTTTTCATTCATCTTCACAATGACAAACTGTCCCGGCTGGCATGATTTTGCCACCCTTGGCGCCTCAATATCCATCAGCCAGATATTGTTGGCAAGATACTCTTTTTTCATAATCTTAAACATAATGAGCCTCCATTTTTCTCTTTATTTCTACACTGCTTTTGCACAGCCCAAATTTGTGCATACAGCACAGACATATACCTGTTTGGATAAAAGTTTTCCCAATCTATCCTCTTTGCTTTCCCTGATCGGATAAAACGGTCAAGCCTGCATTTTTTCCAAAGCATCCAGATTATCACACCTGGATAAAAAACTGTTCGTAAATCTTTTATCTTTGCTTACATTGTCCCCAAACCATTCCGGCGGTTCAAACTGCTCCGCCTGTGTCTCATTTTCAAATTCTACCTCTACAAAAACCAGTCCTTCCAGCCTGTCATGAAAAACATCCAGCTCTCCGGTATGCCCATCCGGCAGAGGAATCAGATAACGCGTTTTGTAAATGAGATAATGATCTGTTTTTTCCCGCAAATGAAGATATCCTTCCCTTGACAGGGGAACCTCGACCTCTTGATTTACTCTTGTATCACTGTTTTGGCACTCTATGCCAAATGTAGATTTATAGGTAAGCAGATAACGGTCATTGCTCCGGCGGATCCGCACAACCGGATCATCACACAGATACCCCTGCTCAATCTCCTTTTTCCGGTACTGCCCCAACCGTTCAGGAAGTCTTTTCACTCTAAATTTCTTTTCTATTTCCATTTACTGTTCCTCTGACTCAGACGCAGCCTCCTGCTTCTCATTTTTCTTTTTCCGCAGCCTGATTCCCAGAAAAACCGCACAAAGCGCGACAGCCGCATACACGATATATTTTACAAGATACCATAAAAATGCACCCCCAAATGTCAAATCCGACATTCCCTTTGCCAAAAGCAACCCTGTGAGCATATCCCACCATCCTTTCTATCTCCTGTTTACCAGTTCCCTTGTGATATCATCCCAGTCAAGGCCGCACTCTGCCATCAAAACCATCATGTGATACAAGAAATCAGCAATCTCGTATTTTAATTCCTCCGCATCCGGATTCTTTGCAGCAATGAGAATCTCAGCAGCCTCTTCACCGCACTTTTTTAAGATTTTATCTATTCCATGGTCAAACAAATAATTTGTGTAGGAGCCTTCTTTCGGATTCTCTTTCCGGCTGACAATCGTCTGATAGTCCTCCATCAAAATCAGCAAAGGATTTGCCTGAACGTATTCCCGCTTTGCCAGCTCCTGAAAAAAGCAGCTTCTGCTTCCTGTATGGCATGCTGCGCCAACCTGGCGGACCTTTGCTAAAATGGTGTCATTGTCGCAGTCAAGAAACATCTCTTTTACATATTGATAATGCCCGGATGTCTCTCCCTTAATCCATAATTCCCGGCGGCTTCGGCTATAGTAAGTCATCTTCCCGGTCTTTAACGTATTCCGGTAAGCCTCTTCATTCATATACGCCACCATCAGAACCTCATTTGTGCGGTAGTCCTGCACCACAACCGGAAGCAGGCCATTCTCCAGAAGCTTAAAATCAGAAAAAGCAATCCGGCTTTCCAAAACCCCGACGTCTAAGCCCTGTTTTTTTAATCCCCTCTTTGCCTTGTAGATATCCTTTTCCTCAAAATAATTCGTCATGACCGCTTCGACATTCTCATAGGACAAAAGCGCTGCCAGATCATTCCGAATCAGGCCATCGCGAATCATAATACGTATCCTGCTTCCGGAAACAGTCTCTTCAAAACTTTTTGTCACGTCAATATGTTTTAAGACCGCCGTTCCAAAACCTGTTTCCATAAACGAATCGAGCTTCTCCGCCGTCTGAAAATCTGCTTTCATATCAATTTCAATGCAAAGCTTATCCGGTCCAAATCTTTTGGTAATTTCATTTAATTCCTTTTCCTCCGGAAGAAGCGCCTTGCGTATCACAAGTCTGGACGCCCCGGTATATAATGCTTTTTTCGCATCCTCAAACCGATTTACATAAATCCCCGCATAAAACGGAATATCAATTTCTTTATCAATCTCGCGCAGAGTTGACAAAAACTCTTCTCTTGATTTTTCATCTCCGGAAAAATTATAGATATACAGTGCATCCGCCCCTTCACAGCAATAATGGTCTGCCAGGGAAATCACACTGCCCGGCATCTCATTTTCCGCATTGATAAATGGAATAATCAATTTTTTCTGACTCATAGCTTCCTCCGATATTTACTCTGTCACCTGTACGCATCAATTTCTTACAGGCTGCCCTTTGTCGACAGTACATCCGTAATTCGTCCGTCATGGCTGACTGCCTGGTCGAGTGCCTTTGCAAATGCCTTAAATGCAGCCTCAATGATATGATGGTTATTTTCCCCGGAAAACTGCTTAAAATGCAGATTCATGCCGGCACTATAACTGACTGCGTAAAAAAATTCATGTACCATCTCTGTGTCAAACGCCCCAACCCGCTCCACGGTAAACTTCAAATCTTCCTGCAAATACGGTCTTCCCGAAAGGTCAACCGCACACAGGACCAGCGTCTCATCCATCGGAAGGAAAAAATTCCCAAAACGCCGTATCCCATTCTTATCTCCAACCGCTTCGCGGATTGCCTGTCCCAAAACGATGCCGGTATCCTCAATCGTATGATGGGCATCCACTTCCAGATCCCCCTGCACGGATACATACAGATCAAATACACCATGTCTTGCAAAGCTGTTCAGCATGTGGTCAAAAAAACCAATCCCGGTACAGATATCCGCTTTTCCGGTTCCATCCAGATTCAATCTGACTGTAATGTCTGTCTCCCCTGTCTTTCGTGATACTTCTGCAATGCGCTCCACTGGCAAATTCTTTCCGCCCATGCGAATCCTCCGTTTCTCCGGCAAAATATATTTTCCAAAACCCAGTACAGCAGACAAAAAGTAACTGGCAGCTAGTATAGCGAATATTAAGTAACTGGCAGTTAGTATAGCGTTTTTTAATTAACTAGTTATCTTATTGTCCGCAAACCTTACATTTTCATGCAATGTGCGTTTCATTATGCCGGCACATTAACTAATCCGTACAACGAAAAAATAAATCTTTGACCTTTTCGCTGTGCGAATCTATTATACTCTATTTTAACCAAATATACAAACCATACTTTTTCCCATACTTTTTTCGTTTGCCAGACAATGCGCACGAAAAAGGGACACCGGCTGCGCATGCGGCAGCCTAATAGTCCGCCTGCCGTGAGACAAACACTGCCGCCTCATAGCGGCCTAACGTAAGCGTTTCTCCCGCCATCCTGCTGCCCAGCAGATTTTCTCCATCCACTCCGGCAATCTCCTGGCTCTCTTCGGTGTTATTCAGATAAAATTCATAGCACTGCCCATCGGCTTCCCTCTTGTGATATTCCACGCCAAGCGGCAGTTTTTTCGTAGTGATTCCGGCATCCTCTGCCATCCTGCCAAAAATGCCCCGCAGGCTTTCGATCTCTATCCTTGCGCCCACATAATATGCTGCTCCTTTGCCATGGCGCCTGACTGTTACCGCAGGTGTTTCCCTGTAAAAATCCTCTTCATAAACCGCCAGGCATTCCGCATCCTTAACCCGCAGGATTTCTGCATAATCTTTTACCTGTGCCCGGCTGCCATCCGAAAAACGCACCATATTGCGGTCTGCCGGATATAGTGTATCAATCTCCTCACTGACTACGCCAAACAGTTCTGACAATCCCTCTCCCGGAAAGCCCCCAAGGAAGCACAGCGTCGTTTCATCCACATAACCTGTCAGATAGGTCGCCAAAAGCTGGCCGCCCCGCTTTACAAAAGCCTGCAGATTACCTGCAGCACCCGGACGGAGCATATATAACATCGGCGCCACTACGAGATCATACTCTGTCAGATCATCATCTGACGCAATGACATCCATATCGACTCCCATGCGCAAAAACTCCCGATAAAAGCTATGGCAGACAGGAACATAATTTTTCGTATAATCCGATAAGCCTTTCATGTCTGCGATCGCCCACATATTATCCCAGTCAAACAAAAGGGCAGCCTTTGCCCGCACCAGACTTCCGGCAATCTGCGAAAGCTTTTTCAGGTTCTGTCCAAGGGCGGCTGTTTCTTTAAAAATTCTGGTGTCGTTTGTTCCCAGATGATCAACAACCGCACCGTGATACTGCTCAAACGAACCTCTCCCTTTCCGGAACTGAAAATACTGCACCGTGTCCGAGCCGCATGCCAGCGCCTGCATCCCAAAAAGCTGATGAACGCCAGGCCTTTTTAATTTATTGTATTCCTGCCAGTTGACAAGCCCCGGTGCGCTCTCCATCAGCATAAACGGTGTATTTCGTTTCATGCCGCGCATCACCGCATGGTCAAATGCATTTTGCTCCATTGTCTCATAAAAAGTCTCTCTGTCATTGTGAAAGCGCGGATACGCATCCCATGAAACCACATCCAGCTCTTTTGCCATCACGCGGTAATCAAGTCCCCAGTACAGCTGCATAAAGTTTGTTGTAACCGGGATTTCCGGTGTCAGGCTGCGCAGGATCCCAATCTCAAATTTCATGTATTCGTTCATGTTCCATGTAGTAAACCGCTTCCACTCCAGATTCAATCCCATATTGCTCCGCTCGCCATTCGAATACGGCGGTTCAATCTGATCAAACCGGTTATAATTGTGGCTCCAAAAGGTATTCCACCACGCATGATTCAGCTTATGAATATCCCCGTCAAAGCGTTCTGACAAATACCCCTGAAAGCGCTCTCTGCAAAGAGGGCAATAGCACTCCCCTCCGAATTCATTGGAAATATGCCACAGAATCAGACCCGGATGCCCTTTTACCTGTTCTGTTAATTTGCGGATAATGGTTTCAACCTTTTGCTGATACACCGGGGAACTCATGCAATGATTATGACGAAAACCATGGTGGTTTCTGACGCCGTATTCATCTACCCGCATTGCCTCCGGATATTTTTCATCCAGCCATGCCGGTCTTGCACCGGAAGGCGTAGCCAGAATCGTATAAATTCCATTCTGATACAGATTGTCCATAATCTGAACCAGCCATTCAAAATGATACTCTCCCTCCTCCGGCTCATAAACAGACCACGAAAACACGCCCAATGTCGCACAGTTTATTCCGGCCTCTTTCATCAGCCGGATGTCCTCCTCTAAAATATCCGGGCGGTCAAGCCACTGTTCCGGATTGTAATCGCCGCCGTGTATAATCTCTGCAAGCTGCGGAAATACTGGCTTTCTTTCCATATTTTCCCCCTTTCTGCAAGGCTGTAAACTAGTAATGTACCAGGATACTGCACTAAGCTTTTATTCAAAACGGACCGCAATCGAATTTGCATGTGCCGTCAGCTGTTCTGCCGACGCAAAATCTTCGATATCTTCATGAATCCGACCCAGTGCCTCTCTGGAATACGAAATAATGCTTGATTTTTTTATAAAATCATCTACTGACAGCGGTGAAAAGAATTTTGCCGTCCCGTTAGTCGGAAGCACATGGTTCGGTCCTGCAAAATAATCGCCCAACGGCTCACTGCTGTATTCACCAAGGAAGATTGCTCCCGCATTGCGTATTTTAGTCATGGTATCAAATGGATTTTTCGTCACGATTTCAAGATGCTCTGACGCAATCTCGTTTACCGTGTCAATCGCATCCTCCATCGTATCCGCCACAAGGATATACCCATAGGCATCCAGTGACTTTTGAATAATTTCCCGGCGGGACAGTGTCTGAACAAAGCCGTCCACCTCGTCAGAAACCTTTTGGGCAAGCGCCTCACTTGTCGTTACCAAAATCGAAGAAGCCATCTCATCATGCTCCGCCTGTGACAACAGATCTGCAGCCACATAGCGCGGATTTGCTGTTTCGTCTGCAAGGACAAGAATCTCGCTCGGCCCAGCAATCGAATCAATGCTCACATGGCCATATACTGCTTTTTTCGCCAGGGCGACAAATATATTGCCCGGCCCAACGATTTTATCAACCTTTTGAATACTCTCCGTACCATATGCCAGGGCAGCGATTGCCTGTGCGCCGCCCACCTTATAGACTTCATCAACACCTGCCTCGTTTGCTGCCACCAGCGTCACCGGATAAACCTTTCCATCCTTTCCCGGCGGCGTTGTCATAACAATTTTATCCACACCGGCTACCTTTGCCGGAATAATATTCATCAGCACAGAAGAAGGATAAACAGCCTTTCCTCCCGGCACGTAGACACCAACACGCTCCAGCGCAGTCACCTTCTGCCCCAAAAGCGTACCGTCCGGCTTGCTGTCAAACCAGCTGTAGGTCACCTGCTTCTGGTGAAAATCCCTGATATTCTTCAGCGCTTTTCGGATAATCTCTACCAAATGTGCATCTACTTTCTGATAAGCCTCCTGAATCTCCTCCTCTGTCACCCGAATGGTCTCCTGCGTAATCGCAACCCCGTCAAACTGCTTCGTATATGCAAATAAAGCCTGATCCCCGTCCTTCTTTACCGTATCCAGAATCTCATTTACCGTATTTTCAAATGAGCCATACTGATTCGGACTTCTTTTTAACAAATTTTCTAAAATATCCTGTTTTTTCTGCTGCGTCAGCTTAACAATTCTCATAAAATCCTCCATTCCGAAACGTTTACGCTATCTCCATTTCTTTTTAAGTCTTGGATTCGAGCCATTTTTATGCCGGTATCACCTTTTTTATGTCTTGGATTTGAACCATTTTATGCCGGTATCACCTTTTTTAAATCTTTTAAAAGCTTTGTGATTCGCTCATGCTGCATTTTCATACTTACTTCATTGACTACAACCCGCGCAGACAAAGGACAGATTTCCTCCAATACTTCCAATCCGTTTTCACGCAGTGTAGAGCCTGTCTCCACAATATCAACAATAACCTCGGAAAGCCCAACAATCGGTGCAAGTTCAACAGAGCCATTTAATTTAATAATCTCGACTGTCTGATGTTTTTTGTTATAAAAATAATCCTTTGCAATCCCCGGATATTTACTGGCCACCCGAATCAGCGAACCGTTCTGTAAAAGCTCCCTCGCACTGGCTGGTCCCGCCACGCACATCCGGCATTTTCCACAGTTTAAATCCAAAACCTCGTACAGTCTCCGTCCTTCTTCCAATATGGTATCCTTACCGACAACTCCAATGTCTGCCGCTCCCATCTCTACATAAGTCGGCACATCCGTTGCCTTGGATAAAAAGAATTTAAACCCCAGCTCCTCATTGACAAAAATCAGTTTTCTGGTCTTTTCATCCTTCATCTCCTCACAGGTAATCCCAATCTGTTCCAGCAGGCCAAGTGTCTGCTTTGCCAGCCGCCCCTTTGCCAATGCAAATGTAATATATTTCATTTGAATCTCCAATCTCGATTTCCGTATCTGTTTTTTAACATTGCCTTTTAAACGGAATTGTCCGCCCATGCAAACACAGCTTACACACCGCCGCCCGGCAACGCCTCCACCATATATTCTTCTAATTTTCCGTTTTCGTTCAGATAGAGCAGCCTGGATGCGTCCATCCGCTTTGCATATTCTTTATAAACCGCCAAATCCTTTCGGGAAGATTTTCGCAGCATCTGTACGGCAAGCCCTTCCTTCCGATACTTCTCCGCCAGCTGCAGTGCCTGTTTTCTGACAGACTGCGGATACAAAAGAACCGTTCCCCCAAGCGCAGCGTCAGCAAACAACTTCTGACGCTCCAGCGCCAGCATCAACTGGTTAATGACAATAGCAAGCCCAATGGCCGGCGCGTCTTTTCCAAACTGCCCGACCAGGCCGTCGTATCGCCCGCCGGCAGCAAGCGCCTCGCCATTTCCATATGTATACGCCCTGAATATAATTCCTGTATAATAACTATACTTACTTAACATACTAAAGTCAACGGTGATATAATCAGACACACCATAGATATCTAAAATATCCCTGACCTTTGTGAGGCGGTCCAGCGCGCCAAGTACCCTTGCGTTCTTTGTCCTCGCCTTCACAAACGAAATGCACTCTGAAAGGTCGCCCAAAAGCTCCGGCAGCTTTGCAAAAATCTCCTTTATCGCAGCCGGGACAGACGTTTCGCATAAAAACTCCTCAACGCCAAAGAAATTTTTACTGGCAATCAGATCCCGCAATTTCTTTTCCTGACAGCTGTCAAGACATGCTTCTTCCGCCAGCCCCCGGAACAACTCTGCATGCCCGATTTCAAGCTGAAATTCCTTTAGACCGCTCGTTTTGAGGCATTCTATCATAATCGCGATCATCTCTGCATCTGCATCCGAAGTATCATCATTGTAAAGCTCTGCGCCAACCTGTGTAACCTCCTGAAGCTTTCCCTTGTATGGCCTGGTGTTGACAAAAGTGTTCCCTGTATAACAGAACCGGATCTGCATCTGCTCTTCCCGGCAGTATTTTGCAACGCAGCGTGCAATCGCCGGAGTAACATCCGGACGGAGCACCAGCGTATTATTCCCGCGGTCAAAAAACTTAAACATCTCCTTGGACTGCACGGTTCCCCGCTCTTTGCTGAACACATCAAAATATTCAAAAGCCGGCGTCTCTATGTCACGAAACCCATATGCCCTGATCACATCATGGACCTTTTTTTCCACCGCAAGCTTTCTGGCGCACTCAATCCCATAGATATCCCTGACGCCGCCCGGTGTATGCAGCAGCTCCTGCCCTTTTTTATTCTTTCCCGCTTCGTTCATCTCCTGACTCATCTCCTTTTTCTCCGTGTCATTTAGTCATACAGCCCCGTAGTACCTTTTTCCTTTGGTGCATATCCTTTTTTCGCCAGCGCACCAAGAATTTCTTCCTTGTGCTCCTGTCCAAATGCCTCCATTGTAATCCGCAGCTCCACCATTGCATTCCGGTTGATACTGACAAACTGGTTGTGCTCCAGACGGATGATATTTCCCTTCAGCTCTGCAATGATACCAGAAACCTTGACCAGCTCTCCCGGCCGGTCCGGCAGCAATACAGAAACGGTAAACACACGTCCGCGCTGAATCAATCCATGCTGTACAACAGAGGAAAGCGTAATAATATCCATATTGCCGCCGCTTAAAATGGATACCACCTTTTTATCCCTGCAGTCAAGATGCTTCAGCGCAGCAACGGTAAGCAGCCCAGAATTTTCCACCAGCATCTTATGATTCTCTATCATGTCAAGAAAATTCACAATCAGCTCATGATCCTCAACTGCTATGATTTCATCAATGTTTTTCTGTATATACGGAAAAACAATATCTCCCGGCGTCTTAACTGCCGTACCATCGGCAATCGTGTCAACATCCGGCAGTGTTACAACCTCTCCTTTTTCCAAAGAAGCTTTCATACAGCTTGCCCCTGCCGGCTCCACGCCAATCACCCTGATGTTTGGATTCAGAAGCTTCGCAAGTGTCGAAACACCGGCAGCAAGCCCGCCTCCGCCTATAGGAACTAAAATAATATCCACGGTAGGAAGCTCCTTAAAAATTTCCATTGCAATCGTTCCCTGTCCCGTCGCTACTACTTCGTCGTTGAACGGATGAACAAAAGTAAGCCCTTTTTCGTCTGCCAGCTTTAACGCATACTGACACGCTTCATCATAGACATTGCCATATAAAACAACCTCTGCACCATAGCCTTTTGTACGGTTGACCTTAATCAAAGGAGTTGTTGTCGGCATAACAATCGTTGCCGGAACGCCGTAAATTTTGGCTGCATAGGCAACGCCCTGCGCATGGTTTCCTGCCGACGCAGTAATCAGGCCTCTCGCCCGCTCTTCCTCCGTCATCTTACTGATCTTATAGTAGGCGCCCCGCACCTTATACGCACCCGTATACTGCATATTTTCCGGTTTCAGGTAAACCTTATTCCCGGTCTGCTGTGAAAAATACTCGCTGTACATTAAGTTTGTCTGAAGAATAACCTCTTTTACTTTCTCGGAAGCCTCTTCGAACTGATCCAGTGTCATCATAAATTAATCCCTCATTTCTATCTGTCATTTCCTTCAAACAGTGCATCCACAAATGCATCTGCATTAAACTTCTGTAAATCCTCAATCTGCTCCCCAATTCCGATATATTTTACCGGAAGGTTCAGCTCTGACTGAATGGCAATCGCGATTCCTCCCTTTGCCGTTCCGTCAAGCTTAGTCAGAACAATGCCTGTAATATCCGCCACTTCACTAAACTGCTTCGCCTGTGCCAGTGCATTCTGCCCTGTTGTGCCATCTAATACTACCAGAGTTTCCCGGTAGGCATCCGGAAATTCCCGGTCAATAATGCGGTTGATCTTTCGCAGCTCTTCCATTAAATTCTTTTTATTGTGAAGCCTTCCTGCCGTATCACAGATCAAAACATCCGCATTTCTTGCCTTCGCTGCATTTACCGCATCAAAAACAACAGCTGCAGGATCGCCGCCCTCCTGCCCGGCAATCAGCTCTGCCCCGGCGCGCGCGGACCACTCTGTCAACTGTTTAACCGCAGCTGCACGAAATGTATCCGCAGCTGCCAGAATCACCTTCTTCCCCTGTGTCTTTAACTGCCCTGCCAGCTTTCCTGCCGACGTAGTCTTTCCAACGCCATTAACACCAACAAAAAGCACTACGGACTGCCGGTTCTCAAATTCATACGCCGTTTCACCAACCTGCATTTGCTCCTTAATCGATTCAATCAGCAGCTCTCTGCACACAGAAACCTCTTTTATTTTTTGTTCTTTGACTTTCGCTTTTAAATTTTCTATGATTTCTTCTGTCGCAGCAACACCGATATCCGCCATGATCAAAACCTCTTCCAGCTCTTCATAGAAATCATCATCTATTTCCGAAAAGCCGCTAAAGATAGATTCCATGCCCGATTTTAAGCTGTCTCTTGTCTTGGTCAGCCCATTGATCAGCCTGCCAAAAAAACCTTTTTTTTCGCCCATTTGTCTCGCCTCAATTCTCCTTATTGTGCTATTTCTGTCTCATCCAGAAGATTTACAGATACCAGTGTAGATACGCCCTTTTCCTGCATTGTGATACCATACAGGCGATCCGCCGCATTCATCGTACCGCGCCGGTGGGTAATAACAATAAACTGGGTATCCTTTGTCAATTTATGTAAATATTCTGCGTAACGCCCGACGTTGGAATCATCCAGCGCTGCTTCGATCTCATCCAACAGGCAGAACGGCGACGGCTTTAAGCTCTGGATCGCAAACAGCAGCGCAATCGCCGTCAGCGCTTTCTCGCCGCCAGACAGCTGCATCATGTTCTGCAGCTTCTTTCCCGGCGGCTGCGCCACAATGCGTATCCCCGACTCTAGGATATTTTCCTCCTCCGTCAGTTCCAGTGTTCCCCTTCCGCCGCCAAACAATTCCCTGAACACGCCGTCAAAGCGCTCCCGTATCTCAGCAAACTGCTCTTCAAACTGCTTGCGCATTCCGGTGTCAAGCTCTTCAATAATCCCTTCCAATACCTGCGCCGCTTCGATAAGATCATTGTGCTGGGTATTTAAAAGCTGATAGCGCTCTTCCACTTCCTGATACTGTTCGATCGCATTGATATTAACATCTCCCAGCGCTTTCATCTGGTTTTTCAGCCTGCCAATCTCACTTTTGATCTGCGCCATGGAATAATCAACCGGACTGCGGTTCTCTTTTGCCGTATGGTAGGTCAGCTCATACTGCTCCCACATGTAATTTGTCTGGCTGTCCATTCTTTCTGCAATCTTTTCTCTCTGATTGGCCAGCCGGAAACATTCTTTATCCAAATCACTTTTCCTTGCAGAAAGCTCCTCTCTCTTTTCAAAAAAGCTCTTGTGTTCCTGTGTCAGCTTATCCCGCTCTGAAAGAGCATCCTCAATACCCTGATTGAGCTTGTCTATATGCTGCCTGATATCTTCAATATGCTGCCTGGTATCCGCAATTTCCTGTTCCTTTTGTAATACCTGTTCTCCGGCATCATCACCGCTTTTCACAACATCTGCAAGCTCTTTTTCCAGCGTGTCCATGCTGTCAGAAATTCTGGCTAAATTTTCATCCAGAAATTCCCTGCTCTGCTTCTGTGCAGCCAGCTCCAGAAGATATCCGGAATCCTCGTCTGAAAGCGTATCAAATATTTTTTTCTTTTCTTCCAGCTTCGCGGTAAGCTCCTGCACTTTCTCTTCACGCTCTTTGCTCAACGCTTCGTTGGACTGAATCTTCTGGTTGATTTTTTCAATATCCTGCCGCAGGTTTTCCCTCGTCTGCTCCAGTTCACTGCTGTCAAGGCGAATCAGCTCCAGTTTTTCCTGATTCTTATCCAGATCCTGCTTCGCACGGTCATAATTTAGCTTTGCCGTATTCTGCCGCAAAACCAAATCCTGCTTTACTTTCTGACTGCCGGAAATCTTTTCTGCAAGCTCTTTTTTTGCAAGCTCCTTTTCCTGCAAAAGAGAGGAAAGCTCTTTCAGCCGTTCCTTTTGCTTTCCCGTCTGCTGTGTTAAATCATCCATCTCCCTGCGCCGTCCGAGCAGATTATTATTATTTTTATATGCTCCGCCGGACATGGAACCGCCGGGATTGAGCAAATCACCTTCTGTCGTTACAATCCGAACTGTGTGGTGGTATTTTTTCGCAAGGGCAATCGCATTGTCAATGTTGTCTGTCACCACAAAACGCCCCAGCAGATATTCCACCAGGCCGGAAAACATCCCGTCCGCCTCCACAAGGGCGGATGCCATGCCAATCACGCCTGGCTCTGACAAAATCCCGCCGGAAAGATTAACCGGCTTTGCCTTGATATTCGTCAGCGGCAGGAAGGTGGCCCTGCCGTACCGGTTCTTTTTCAGGTAGGTAATCATCGCTTTCGCAGTCTGTTCGTTGTCCGTAACAATGTTCTGGATACTGCCGCCCAGCGCAGTCTCCACGGCAAGCTCGTACTCCTTTTTTACACGGATGATATCTGCCACAACACCGACAATCCCCGGCTGGTTCTGCTTTTGCTCCATCACACGCCGAATGCTCTGCCCAAAGCCTTCATACCGCTCTGTCAGATTTTGAAGAGAAACCAGTCTGGAATGATCCATGTGATATTTCTGCTGCGTATCCCGGTATTCCCGCTGCAGATTTTGTTCCTGCTCCTGCAATGCCTGGCACGAACGGTTCCATTCCGCAATATTATCGTTTATTGCCGCCAGCTTGTCTGACAAATCGTTCAGCGTCTCCGCTTCTTTCTCCATTGCCTCAGCAAAAATACTTGCCTCTGCCTTATTTTCCAGAATCTGCTTGGTAATCTCTGCCTTTTTCAGGTTGTTCTGCTCCTGGAGTGTCCGAATCCTCTGCTGATCTGATTTAACGTCTGTATTTTCATTCAGGTATGTAATAATATCCTGCTTACACTGTTCTAACTCTTGTTCCTGCAGGGTAATCTGACGGCTCATCGCAGCCATCTGTTCCTTATTTGCAGACTGCTCCTGTTCCAGCTCCAAAAGCGTTTGCTCCTGCTCCTGCTTTTGTTTTTCATAGCCTGCGTATTCCTGCTTTGCCGCATCCAGCCGCGCATGCAGGGAACTGGTCTGTTCCTGGTTGTGCTTCTGGTTCTGCTGCACCGTGTGAATCTGTTCATTGAGAATCTTAATCTCACTCTCCGCCTGATTCAGCGAAAGATTATCTGCAGACAAAAGCTCCCTGTGCTGCTCCAGGCTGCGGTTTTGTGCTTCTAATGCCGCCTCTGCTGCAACATATTCTTCCTTTGTCTGATCAAACTCCCTTTCTGTCTCTTTCAAATCCGCCGCGGCAATCTCCTGCTTCTGTGCAGTCTCTGCAAGCTCTCCCTGCATTCTGTCGTATTCCGAAAGGAACAGATTGATATCCAAATTGCGCAGCTCATCTCGGTAGAGCAGGTATTCCTTGGCTTTTTCCGACTGCTTCTTCAGCGGCCCAACCTGTTTTTCCAGCTCCGATAAAATATCTTCAATCCGGACGAGATTACGTCTCTCCTCTTCAAGATTTTTTTCTGCTGCCGCTTTTCGCTTTTTATATTTTACAATGCCTGCCGCCTCGTCAAACAGCTCGCGTCTCTCTTCCGGCTTTCCGCTTAAAATTTTATCAATCTGGCCCTGGCCAATAATCGAATAGCCTTCCTTGCCGATTCCCGTATCAAACAAAAGCTCCTGCACATCCTTTAAGCGGCAGGACGCCCCGTTTAAAAGGTATTCACTTTCTCCCGACCGGTATACCCTGCGGGCGATCTTTACTTCCTCATACGGAATTGCCAGCTTGTGATCCTCATTGCTGATGGTAATGGCCACATAAGCATAACCCAGCGGCTTTCGCAGCTGGGTGCCTGCAAATATAACATCCTCCATTTTAGAACCACGCAGCTGTTTTGCACTCTGTTCCCCCAGAACCCAGCGGACTGCATCCGCAACATTGCTCTTTCCGCTTCCATTTGGACCAACAATCGCCGTAATTCCATTGTGAAACTCAAACAATAATTTATGGGCAAAGGATTTAAACCCATGTACCTCAAGGCTTTTTAAATACATCCGTTCTCTCCATTTCCTTGCAAAGCATACAGCCCGTTACGATTTTTTGCCCAAAAGCAGAATCGTTTCATAAGCCGCTGCCTGCTCCGCCTTTTTCTTTGTTTTCCCTCTTGCGGAGGAAACCTGTTTCCCATTAATAAAAACCCCAACCTCAAAGGTTTTATTGTGATCCGGCCCCTCTTCTCCGATCAGGACGTATTCCAACTCATTGTGATCTCTCTGCACAATTTCCTGTAAAAATGTTTTGCTGTCATAAAACAATTTTTTATTTTCAATATCCTTTAAGATAAATGTTTCTACAAATTCCTTAGCGCGCGCAAATCCTCCATCCAGATAAACCGCGCCGATAACCGCTTCCATTGCATCAGATAAAATAGAATCTCTGTCTCTGCCGCCTGTCATATCCTCGCCGCGGCCCAGCAATAAATAATCCCCCAAATGAATTTCCCTGGCACAAAGCGCCAGCGTCGGCTCGCAAACATAACTTGCACGGATTCTCGTAAGATCCCCCTCCGGCTTTTGCGGATTTTCTGCAAAAATAGTTTCGCTGGACACCAGCTCCAATACTGCATCACCTAAAAATTCCAGCCTCTCATTACACTCAAATTTTTTTAAGCGTCTTTCATTTGCATATGAACTGTGCGTAACAGCTGTTATTAATAAATCCGGATTTTCAAAACAATAACCAATGTGTTTTTCAAATTCTATGATTTTCTCCCGTTTCATAACAATAAACTCCTTATCGTTTTTCAATGTAATCCCCATTCTGTGCCTTTTATAGCACGAACAAATCACGAACTATACCACACTTTACTTTTTAGTCTGCATTTCCTCCGCTTATCATACGAAACGCATCTTCTACCGTCACAATAGACTCTGTCTCTGTCTCATCAATCGCAACATCAAACTCTTCTTCAATACCCATAATAATCTGAAAAAGCTCTAAAGAATCTGCCCCCAGGTCATCCACAAAGGACAGATCCGGCTTTATTTCTTCTGGTTTCACAGATAATACTTCTGAAATAATCATTTGAAGTTTTTCAAATTCCATACTAATCCCCATTCCGAAGCAATTTAAAAGCGTCGCCGCTTCCGGCGCATGCGCAGGCTCACACTGATTTCCCTCTACTGTGTCACTATATTTTCTTTAATCTTATCATTGATCCCCTCTTCATTAAACTGAATACACTGTAAAATGGCATTCTTAATATCGTCGCTTCCCGAACTGCCATGCGCTTTTACCACAAGGCCATTCAGGCCCAAAAGCGGCGCACCTCCCTGATCTTCTCCCATAAATTCCTTCATGGTCTGCTTCAGCGCCGGCTTAATCAGCAGACCGCCGACTTTACTGCGCAGGGAGCGCATCAGGCCTGTTTTTACAGTATGCAGCAGCGTAGAAGAGAGCCCTTCATACAGCTTTAATATAACATTTCCAACAAATGCCTCGCAGACAATGACATCCGCATCCCCATTCGGTATATCTCTCGCCTCAATGCTTCCAACAAAATTGATATCAGAACATTCTTTTAATAAAGGATATGTTTCCTTTACTAACATATTCCCCTTTTCTTCCTCCGCTCCAATATTGACAATCGCAACCCTTGGATTGTCTACGCCGATCACGTGTTTCATATAAATGGAACCCATCTGTGCAAACTGCAAAAGATGAGATGGTCTGGCATCCACATTCGCTCCGCAGTCAATCAGCAGGGACTGGCCGTTTGCCGTCGGAATCAGCGGTGCCAGTGGAGCGCGTTCAATCCCTTTGATTCTTCCCACAACAAACTGGCCGCCGACTAAAATTGCACCTGTGCTTCCCGCTGAGACAAACGCATCCGCTTCACCGCGTTTCACCAAATTCATACCGACAACTATCGAAGAATTTTTCTTCTTGCGGATCGCCATCACCGGAGGTTCATCAAACCCAATCACATCATCTGCCTGTACTATTTTGATTCTGGAAGAATCATATGAATATTTTTTCAATTCCTGCTCAATCGCATCCGTCCGGCCGGTCAGGATAATTGATATTTTCTCAGTAATCTTTAATGCTTCAACTGCACCCTGCACGGTAACCTGCGGTGCATCATCTCCGCCCATTGCATCTACTACAATTTTTATCTGTTCGCTCATTGGAAACCCTCCATTCCCGATATAAAATACCATCTGCAGACAGCACTGCAAAAAAACACTTTACACATAAATTATATTGTACTAAAAAAATTCCGCGAGTGCAACCCCACGGAATTATCCGATTCATCTTTGCAGTCCGGCCGCCGCTTTGCAGCGCTGGAATACAATTATTCTTTCTTATAGAAAAAGGAACGGTATGTAGAAAAATGATAAACATTCGGTGCAATAATCTGCTCTGTGCTGCCGACAAAAAGGATTCCGTCTTTTTTCAGGGAATCATTAAATTTCTGATACATTACCTGCTTCGCTTCCTCGGTAAAGTAAATCATAACATTCCGGCAGACGATCAGATCACACCGCTCCGGATAGGCGTCCTTCAGCAGATTATGCTGACTGAATTTAACGCATTTTTTGACATCCTCTGAAATCTGGTAGCTGTGGTCGCCAATCTTATGAAAATATTTTTTCTTTAGATCCTCCGGCAGCCCTTTTAAACTCTTTTCATCGTAAATTCCTAACTGTGCTTTTTCAAGTACCTGCTTATCAATATCCGTTGCAATAATCTGAATCCGGTTCAGCGGAACGAATTTTGCCAATACCATGACCAGTGTATATGGTTCATCACCAGTGGAACAAGCCGCACTCCAGATTTTAATGTTCTGGCCAAATTTCTCAAAGAGATACGGAAAAACGTCCTGCTCAAGCAGCCGCCACTGCTCCGGATTCCGATAAAACTCTGATACGTTAATGGTAAGATATGCGACAAATTCCTCCAATAATTCTTTATTGGTTTTTAACGCCTCTACATAGTCATCATAATTTTGGATTTTTGCCTTTACAATCAAAGAATCAATCCTGCGTTTCATCTGGCGTTCCTTATAACAGCTTAAGTCAATCTTTGTCAACTGAAAAATCTTTTGTTTAAACTTTTCATAATCACCCATTTATTCATCCCCATTTCTTTGCTTTCCCATAAAAAAACGCCAATCTGCAACAAACAGATTGGCGGATACTAACATTTTACTCTTCAGAAACTTCCGCTGCTTCAACCTCTTCCTCTGTCTCTGCTGAATCAGAATCTATAAGAAGCTCTTTGATACTCAGGCTGATCTTGTGATCCTCTTTCTTAAAATCAACAACCTTTGCCTCAATTTCCTGTCCAACCTTTAACACATCGGAAGGCTTGTCAACATGTTCCTTGGAAATCTGTGAAACATGAAGCAATGCATCTACGCCCGGCTCCAGTTCAATAAAAGCTCCGAAATCTGCCATTCTGGCAACCTTGCCTTTTACCACAGAGCCAATCGCATATTTTTCCTCAGCGGCAATCCATGGGTTCTGATCCTCAAACTTCAGGCTCAGTGCGATCTTGTCATCCTTGATATCCTTAATCAAAACTTTTGTAGTATCACCGACATTGAATACCTTCTTCGGATTCTCAACGCGTCCCCATGACATTTCTGAAATATGCAGAAGTCCATCTGCACCGCCCAGATCAATAAACGCACCAAAATCCGTTAAATTCTTAACCACGCCCTCGACAACATCACCAACGTGGATTCTGGCGAAAAGCTCTTCCTGCATTTTCTTCTTTTTCTCAACAAGAAGCTGCTTTCTGTCTCCAATGATTCTTCTCTTCTTCGGGTTGAACTCACTGATCACAAATTCAATTTCCTGACCGGCATATTTTGTCAAATCCTTTTCGTAGGTATCGGATATCAGGCTGGCAGGAATAAACACCTTTGTCTCATCAACCACAACACTGAGACCGCCAGACAGGACAGCAGAAACCGCAGCCTTTAAGACTTCTTTATTTTCAAACGCTTCCCGGATGCGCTCATTGCTCTTTTCCATTGCAAGACGCTTATAAGTAAGTAAAACCTGTCCTTCACCATCGTTGACTTTTAATACCTTGGCGCTCATCGTATCGCCTTCTTTGACAACCTCAGTCAGGTCAATCGGCTGGTTGCTGTATTCATTTCTAGTAATAATACCGTCAGCCTTATAACCGATGTTCAGAACGATTTCATCTTCTTTAACGCTGATAACTGTCCCTTCTACAATCTCCCCATTGTGGATTGTTACTAATGATTCTTCCAATAACTGTTCAAACTCATTGTTCATGTCTGACATATGATTGAACCTCCTTAATAATATTATTTGGGGTTGAGGCCCCGGCAGTAATACCCACGCTACGAAAGGACTGAAATCGTTTCAAATCCAGGTCATCAAGTGTCTGTATAAAATGTGTGTTCTCGCACTCAGCTTTACAAATCTCATATAGCTTCTGGGTGTTGGAACTATGTTTTCCACCTATCACTATCATCGCGTCGGATTGACTTGCAATAGTACCCGCTTCTGTCTGACGCACTTCGGTAGCGTTGCAAATTGTATTCATAACAAGTATATCATAACTCTTTTTTGCTAAAAGATCAACTATATCTTCGAATTTCTTGTAATTAAATGTCGTTTGTGCTACCAGGCAGATCTTACAGCTGCGGTCCCTGTCATATTTATCGGCATCCTGCCTGGTTTCCATAACCGTACATTCATTGCTGCACCAGCCGCAGATCCCCTGTACTTCCGGATGGGAGGGGTCGCCCACCACAATAATTTCATATCCCTGTTCCCTTTTTTCCATAACAATCTGGTGAATTTTTTTGACAAACGGGCAGGTCGCATCCACAATTTTTACGCCGTACAGCTGCAGCTTTTCGTAAACCTCCTTCGGAACGCCATGGGAACGAATGATTACCGTTGCGTCAGGAATGTCCTTTACATCTTCCGGCTTTTCAATCACCTGAACGCCTTTCTGTTCCATATCCTGTACAACCTGCTCATTGTGAATAATCGGTCCAAGCGTATATACATTCCTGTTGTTTTTTGCTTCCTCATATACCATCTGAACTGCTCTTTTTACTCCAAAGCAAAATCCGGCACTGTCTGCTACGGTCACTTTCATCTGTTTCCCTCCCTTCCGGCCGCACCGCTGTCTGCGGCGGGCATACATCATACAGAACTGCTGCTTTGCACTTTAGGAACGATTGGAACCGGTTTTGGTACGCTGCACCTCCCGGTAAAGTGAGATAAACTTTTCAACCACTTCACGGATCGTCATATCGGAAGCATCCACTAAAACGGCATCCTCTGCCTGCCGCAGCGGCGCCACGGCACGGTTCATATCCTGCTCATCTCTTGCAATAATGTCTTTCTCAATCTGATCCAGCTCACATGCAATCCCTCGTTCCCTCTGCTCCAGGTATCTCCTTCTGGCGCGCTCCTTACTGCTGGCAGTCAGATAGATTTTTAAATCAGCATCGGGCAGGACGCAGGTTCCAATATCCCTCCCATCCATAATTACATCCTTCTCCTTTGCCAGATCTCTCTGGAGGCTGAGAAGCTTTTCCCGCACTTTTGGATATTTTGAGGTATCTGACGTCATCCGGCTGACCTCCTCGGTACGGATAAACGCATTCACGTTTTCTCCGTTTAGCAAAACCTGCTGCTCCCCGTTTTCATAAGCAAGCGACACCGTAATATCCCGGCATGCTTCGCTTATTTTTTCCTCATCCCCTGCAGGAATCTGATTTCTCAAAAAATAGAGTGCCATTGAGCGATACATGGCACCTGTATCCACATAAATAAATCCAAGCTCCTTTGCAACACATTTTGCGATTGTACTTTTTCCGGCGCCTGCCGGTCCATCGATTGCTATACTTGCCATTTTTTCCTCCATTTTTCTCTGTTACTATGTATTCTGAAAAAGTTTTTCTATACCGCAGCTGACATACCCGCCAAATGTCCGGTCGACCATGCAATCTGCAGGTTATAGCCGCCTGTTTTTGCATCCAGATCCAGCACCTCTCCGGCAAAAAACAGCCCCCGCAGCTTTCTGGATTCCATGGTTGCCGGATTAACCTCCCTGACAGAGACGCCTCCCCTTGTGATAATCGCCTCAGAATACCCTCTCAGGCTTTCAATCGTAAATGGAAACTGTTTAATCAGCTCGGCAAGTGCATGACGCTCTGCCTTCGTTATCTCATTCACCTTTTTTTCCGGCGGTATCCCGGACAGTTCCACAATAACCGGAATCAGCTTTGCCGGAAGCAGCTTCCCCAGGCTATTCTTAAAATAGCTATTCCGGCAGGCGGAAAAATCGCGCAGAATCCGCTGGTCCAGCTGTTCCTCAGAGAGCGCAGGCTTTAAATCCACCCCTGCGCAAATTCCGCAGACATCCTTTCCGCTTAACACCGTACTCGCAGTCAAAGCCAGCGGACCACTGATGCCAAAATGCGTAAAAAGAAGCTCTCCCTGCTCCTGATATAAAACCTTTTTTCCTTGCTGCAGGCATAACACAACATTTTTTAATGAAAGCCCCTGCAGCCGCATTACATAATCCTCCTGCACATTCAGCGGCACAAGGGACGGTGCAGTCTGCTCAATCGTGTGTCCCGCTTCCTCTGCAAAGCGGTATCCGTCCCCGGTAGAACCGGTAGACGGATAAGAGATTCCACCTGTTGCAACCACTACGGCATCTGCCTGCTGCTCCCACTCTCTGTTTCCCCGGACAGCACGAACGCCGCAGCACTGCCCATCGCACTGCAAAAGCTTTCTGACGGTTGTGCAAAGCTGTATGTCCACTCCCCGGTGAACCAATGCATTCTGCAGCGTCCGAATGACGTCAGAGGACTTATCCGATACCGGAAAGACACGATTCCCGCGCTCCGTTTTCAGCGCAAGCCCTTCCTGCCGGAAAAAATCCATCAAAAAACTGCTGTCAAAAGCATAAAATGCACTATACAAAAATTTCGGATTCTTTACTACATTTTGCAGCAGATTTTCAACATCGCTGTCATTTGTGACATTGCATCTGCCTTTCCCGGTAATAAAAAGCTTTTTTCCAAGCTTCTCATTCTGCTCAAACAGGGTAACGGTATGCCCTGTCTCCGCCGCTGCAATGGCAGCCATCATTCCTGCCGGACCGCCTCCGGCCACAATCACCTTAGCCAAGCTCCTGTTCCTTTCTGCGGCAGACCTCCAGCACATACCGGACTGCCCCGGCTGCCGCCTGCTCCCGAACCTGCTGCCGGCCGCCGGAAAACAAAAACTTCTTCGTCTCCGTCCAGCCCTGAAAATAAACTCCGACATATACTGTGCCGGCCGCCGTGCCATCCGCTCCGTCATCCGGTCCGGCATATCCGGTAACCGAGACTGCAACTTCTGTTTCTGCCGCTTTTGCAGCCCCCGCAGCCATTTCCCGTGCAGTCTGGCTGCTGACTGCAGTATAACGCTCCAGCGTTTCGCCGGAAACGCCAAGCAGTTTTTTCTTCACCCTGTCCGAATACGTAATATACCCTTCCTCAAACACATCGGAAGCCCCGGGCACATTCACAATCCCTGCCGCAACAAGTCCTGCCGTGCAGGATTCCGCAGTTGAGATATGATATTGCCGCCCACACAGCCATGCAACCAGCTCTTCCTGCACCATTCCAGTCTTTTCCTCCATTTTAATATTAAGTAATTGGCAGTTTATTTACATATTTCCATCATCTAATACTTTCCAGTTTTTCCATAAATAATCCGCTAAAGAAACCACGGTAAGCAAAATCGCAAGATAAATAAAAATATATTCCACGCAGTCTATCACCGCCCCGGAAAAATCGACGATCAGAAGAATCGACATCAGCATCTGGACAACCGTCTTAATTTTCCCCCACCAGCTTGCCGCAATCACAACACCGGCATCGGACGCCACAAGACGGAATCCGCTGATAATAAAATCTCTGCTGATAATGACAATGACCCCCCATGCCGGCATGGGATTTTCCGGAATCGCCACAAAGCACACCAACGCAGAGCATACCAGCAGTTTATCGGCTAAAGGATCCATAAATTTCCCAAAGTTGGAAATCAGATTGTATTTTCGTGCCAGATATCCGTCAAGGGTATCTGTCAGGCTGGCCACAATAAATATGACTGCTGCAATGTAACGGGAATATGGAACAACATCTGTCAACATAAAAAACACAAAAAAGGGAATCAATACGATTCGTATCATGGTTATCTTGTTTGGTAAATTCATGCTATCTCTCCTATCAAATCATATCCATCTGCCCCGGTAATTCTTACTTCAACAAAATCGCCGGAAATCAGATTCCAGTCACTTTCAACAAATACATAGCCATCGACATCCGGTGCATCCATATAGGTTCTGGCTATATATACCCCCTCTTTTAGAAGCTTCCCCTCAATGATTACTTCAAAAACTCTTCCAATCTGTTCCCTGCTCTTTTCAAATGCAATCTGCTGCTGCAGCTGCATAATCTGATCCTTTCGCTCCTCTTTGACTTCCTCTTCCACCTGATCAGCCATTTCTGCTGCCGGCGTGTCCTCCTCCTGAGAATAGGAAAAAACGCCGAGTCTGTCAAAGCGAAGCTCCTGTACAAGGCTTTTTAGCTCTTCAAACTCTTCCTTTGTCTCTCCCGGAAACCCGGTTATCAGCGTTGTACGCAGCACAATATCCGGTATGTCGCGGCGCAGCCTTTGCACCATCTGTATAATCTCTGCGCGGTTTGTTCTCCTGCCCATCCGCCTTAACACAGAATCCGCTCCATGCTGTATCGGAATATCCAGATAATGACACACTTTCGGCAGTGTCTTTACCGCATCAATCAGTTCAGATGTAATCTCCTCCGGGTAGCAGTAAAGAATACGTATCCATTTTAACCCGCTGATCTCAGACAAACTCCGCAAAAGCGCAGGAAGTGATTTTTTCCCATACAGATCAGCACCGTAAAGTGTCGTCTCCTGCGCGACCAAAATCAGCTCTTTAGCGCCATTCCGAACCAGATGCTCTGCCTGTGCCAGCAGATTTTCCATCGGTACGCTGCGGTATTTTCCGCGGACCTTTGGAATCACACAATAGGTACAGCATTTGTTGCAGCCCTCCGCAATTTTTAAATAGGCAAAATAACCGCCCGACATACTGTCGCGCGTGACATCCGGTTCCGGAAGATAATCAATACTTTCCAGATGCTCTGTCACCTGTCCGTTTTTTTGCAGCCCCTCCTCGATTGCAGGAACCAAAGCCTCATAGCCCGTAGTGCCGATAATCACATCAACCTCCGGGATTTCCTCCTGAATCTCTTTGTGATAACGCTGCGCCAGACAGCCCGCCGCCACCAAAAGGCGGCAGCAGCCCTCTTCTTTATAAGAAGCCATTGCGAGCAATGTATTGATGCTCTCCTCCTTTGCGTCGCCGATAAAACAGCATGTATTAACAACAATCACGTCAGCTAAAGCTTCTTCATCAATCAGCTGATACCCTGCCTTACGCAGCCCGGCAATCATCATTTCACTGTCCACCAGATTTTTATCGCAGCCAAGCGATACAAAATAAATCTTCAAAACGGCTTTCCTCACATTTCTTTTTCTAATCAGATATTCTGCTTTGCTGATTCCACACAATTATGCATCAGCATAGCAATTGTCATTGGCCCGACCCCTCCCGGAACCGGTGTAATGGCAGATGCCTTCGGCTCAACAGAGGCAAAATCGACATCGCCGCACAGCTTACCGTTTTCATCCCTGTCCATACCGACATCAATGACAACTGCCCCTTCCCTGACATAATCTGCATCGATCATCTTCGCTTTTCCAACCGCAACGACAAGAATATCGGCACGCCTCGTCACTGCCTTTAAATCCGGTGTATGTGAATGGCATACCGTGACAGTGCCGTTTTCCCGAAGAAGCAGCAATGCCATTGGCTTGCCGACAATATTGCTTCTCCCGACAATGACGCATTCTTTGCCGTCAATGGCGATGTCAGAACGCTTGAGCAGCTGAATAATCCCTGCCGGGGTACAGGAAACAAACCCCTTCTGTCCGATACTGAGCGCACCAACGCTCTGCGGATGGAAACCATCGACATCCTTTTCCGGCGCGATTGTCCTGATCACCTTGTCTTCATCAATATGGTCCGGCAAAGGAAGCTGCACCAGAATCCCGTTTACCTCATCCTTTTTGTTAAGCTCCCTGACCAGGTTAAGCAGCTCTTCCTCCGTTGTTTCCTCCGGCAGCTCATAGGCAAGGGATTCAATCCCCACATAAGCACACGCCTTTTTTTTGTTGCCGACATAGACCGTGGAAGCAGGGTCATTTCCTACCTGTATTACCGCAAGGCAGACTTTAACTCCCTGTTCCCCTAAAGCTGCGACCTCCTCTTTTAACTCATCCTTAATCTGCTGCGAAATTCGCTTTCCGTCAATTCGCATTGCCATTCGACTTCCTCCTCTCATACATGAAACAGGCTTCCGCCCACAAATTCTCTCAACAGTGAATTTTTCGGAATCACATCTGTGCTGACGCCAATAAAATAATCCAAAAATTTTAACAGCCGCTTCGCCTCAACATATTCCGGCGCATCCTTTGGAATCCCAAACAAAAGCGACTCGGCATATGGTTTCAATATGGCAAGCTCATAAATCAGCGCAGAATTAAACATAATGTCTGCCTCTTCCTGGAACGGGAAAATATACTGATCCTCCCCCCTTCTGACAGAGGGCCACATGGCGATCGTCGCCGCTGCCGACGACCCTCTTGTTCTGGCATCTCTGACCATTCGCCGGATCAGCCTGCCATCTGTTGTGGAAATCCGGTTATGCTCGTCTATATTGATCTGTGTCAGAGCGCTGATATAGATTTTAAACTTACTCTCCTTTGGCAGCGAATAAGACATTTTCTCATTCAGCCCATGAATCCCCTCAATGACCAGAATATCATCCGGTCCTAATTTCCGGTAATCCCCTTTGTATTCCCTTGCGCCAATCAAAAAGTTAAAGGTCGGAAGTTCAACCTCTTCCCCCGCCAGCAGCCGGTTCATATCCTCATTGAACTGCCTGATATCGATCGCCTCAAGACATTCAAAATTATAGTTTCCATTTTCATCTAACGGCGTATCCTTGCGGTCTAAAAAATAATTGTCCAGCGCAATCGGGTGAGGTTTCAGGCCAAGTGTCTTTAACTGAATCGAAAGGCGGTGTGAAAACGATGTCTTGCCAGACGAAGACGGTCCGGCAATCATAACAAACTTCTTACCGGGATCCCCCGCAATCCGCTCTGCGATCTCTGCAATTTTTTTCTCCTGCAGCGCCTCCTGAACCATAATCAGGTCAGCAGCACCGCCGTGGACAATCGCGTCATTGAGGGCGCCCACCGTATCCACATCGACCATTTTCCCCCAGCCCGCCGCCTCCTGCAGCGTCTGGAACAGCTTAGGACTGTCTTTAAATTCCTGAAGCTCATCCGGCGATTTTTTATTCGGGGTATGAATCAAAAAGCCATCCTGATATTTTTTTAATGCAAAATATTTTAAAACTCCGGTCGATGCCGGCATATAGCCATAATAATAATCTTCAAAGCCGTCGAGGGAATAGATATTCACTTTGGAAACCCTGCGGTACTCAAACAGGCGTTTTTTATCAAACATCCTGTGTTTTTCAAAAAGTTCCAATGCCTCCGCCGTATCAACGGACCGCTTGACAAACGGAATGTCCCGTTCTACCATTTCACGCATGCACGCCTCAACTTTTTTCAGCAGCCCATCTGTAATCTCTACGCCATCTGCCTGGCAATACACACAATCTCCAATCGAATGCCTGACGAATATATTCTGCAGCCCTTCTCCTTCCGCCGTCTGATAAAATGCTTTCAGCATCAGCAGCGTTACGCCCCGGTTATAGGTTTTACAGCCGCTGCTTGTCGCCGTTGTCAAAAAACTGATATCACAGTCCCGATCTGGTTTTTTGGACAATTCTAACAGCTTTCCTTTCCTCTGTGCAAGAATAATATCATATTGATACTCCGAAGCAAAATCTGCAGCGATTTCTCCATATGTAACTCCGAAATCATACAATACTGTTTTTGTCCCTACTGTTACTTTTATTTGCTTCCCCATGCGCATAACCTCCAAACTTATCTGTGCCACACAGATTTTTATGCTTTCATTCTATGTATCACCCCGCGAATCCGGCACTGTTCCCCCAAAAGCTCCTGCCTTTTTTTCTGTGCCGAAGCCGACAGCGCCCTGTCCGAAAGGCCTGAGAGAATCCCTTCTACCCGTCTCTTTTCCTGCTCCATAAAACTCCGAAAGACGATATCTCTCTCCTCAATCAGCCTTTTGCCATACAGATAATCAATCTCCTCTGCATACTGCTCCTGACCCGGAACGGCACGCAGGACCACGTAATATTTCCCCTGGTCTATAATCATTTCCTCATGGCTGATTTGAAAGCCAAGCTCATGCACGCACCGTCTCACCAGAAAAACCTCTGACTGCGGTGAAAGCACCAGCTCCTTCGCCGCCCGGGTAACTAAAGGATTCTGCTTTAAAATCCCTGCTGCCAGCCCGCCGCCCATTCCGCTGATTAACAGCGTATCCGCCTCACCGGGAAGCAGCTTTTCCGTGCCGTCAGAAAGCCGTGTCTCAATCCTGTCCTGCATACCGCATTCCCGAATATGCTTTTCTGCCCGTTCAAGCGGTCTCTGATTGATATCCAGGGCAATCGCCGCCTTTGCCTTTCCCTGCTCTATCAGACAGATTGACGTATAGCCGTGGTCACAGCCAATATCTGCCACAACACCCCCCGACAGCACATTGTCCGCAATCCTGTGCAGTCGTTCTGACAAATGCATTATTCCAGATAATCCTTTAATTTACGGCTGCGGCTTGGATGGCGTAATTTGCGGAGCGCTTTCGCTTCGATCTGACGGATACGCTCTCTGGTAACTTTAAATTCCTTTCCGACTTCCTCAAGCGTGCGCGCCCTGCCATCCTCTAAACCAAAGCGAAGTTTCAAAACCTTTTGTTCGCGCTCGGTTAAAGTGCCGAGCACCTCTTCGAGCTGCTCCCGAAGCAGCGTAAAAGCCGCTGCCTCTGACGGAACCGGTACATTGTCATCCTGAATAAAATCTCCCAGATGGCTGTCCTCTTCCTCGCCAATCGGTGTTTCCAAAGAAACCGGCTCCAGGGAAATTTTTTGAATTTCCCGGACGCGGTCGACCGGCATATTCATCTGTGCCGCAATCTCTTCCGGGGAAGGCTCCCTTCCCAGCTCCTGCAAAAGCTGCCTCTGGACACGTACAAACTTATTGATTGTTTCAACCATGTGTACCGGTATGCGGATGGTTCTCGCCTGGTCTGCGATTGCCCTGGTGATCGCCTGACGAATCCACCATGTTGCATAGGTACTGAATTTATATCCTTTTTTATAATCAAACTTTTCAACTGCCTTGATCAGTCCGAGATTTCCCTCCTGAATCAAATCCAGAAAAAGCATTCCGCGCCCCACATAACGCTTGGCAATGCTGACAACAAGGCGGAGATTTGCCTCAGCAAGCTTCTTCTTCGCCTCCATATCCCCATTTTCCATCCGCTGCGCCAGCTCGACCTCCTCTTCTGCCGTCAAAAGCGGTACTTTTCCAATCTCTTTTAAATACATACGAACCGGATCCTCAATGCTCACACCTTTCGGCACAGACAAATCAATTTTTTCGATTTCCTCATCATCCGGCACCTCTCCATTTGCTTCGAGCTCCAGAATGATATCGTCATCATCTGCATCCTTCCCCTCTGGAATCCGCAGCACATCTACGCCCTCTGCCTCCAGAAAATCAATTACCTTTTCCGTCCGCTCCTCGTCAAGTCCAATATCATTAAAAAACCGGTTAATTTCAGCAAGCTCCAGAACATTTCTCTTCGATTTTGCAAGCTGCTTCAATGCAGCAAGCTTCTCCCTGAATTTTTGTTCATCAAAAGCAGCGGCTTCTTCGACAGGTTTTTCTTCTTTCTTTTTGGCTGTCCTTTTGCCGGCAGAACTTTTCTTTTTTGCTTTTGCGGTAATCCTGTTTTCTTCCTCCTCCACCGGCATGCCGCTCTTTTTTGTCTTTTCTGCTGCCATACTGTTCCTTCCTTTCTTATATGTACTGTGAAAGCCCATCCGTGTGCTGACACATTGATACCCAACTGAATGACATTTATCTTTTGGATTAGCTGTTACCATCTTTCAAAGAAATATGCAATTTCTCCGGTGTTTGCCACCGTTTCTTCTCAATAATCAGACTTTGCAGCTCACTCATGTCTGTCAGGCTGCGCATTTTCCAGTCAATACTATATTCCTTGATGCGCAGCACCAGCTCATTTAGCGCCTTTTCCCTTTCCTGCAGGCTCATTGCCGTCTGAAAATCAGTCTGAAACATATTCGCAATCATTTTCTGGCTTTCCACCTCGGTAAAATGATTAATGATCTTAGCCGGAAGCAGCTCGCCCTGTTCCAGCTGCTGATAGAGCATCTGTGCTACAATACGGAAATTTTCCTCAACAAAATCCTCCGGCCGGATCTTGTCCCGAATAAGGGGATACAGCTCCGGTGTCTCAATCAGCCACGACAAAAACAAACGGTAGGTATGCGTAATCCCCTGCTCCTGCGTTTTCTTCTTCTGCGGCACCGTCCGCTCTGCAGGCAGCTCCTGATATCCATCCGGAAGCTGGCTGCCATACCGGATTACCAGCTCCCGCAGGTCGTCTTTTCGAATACCATACTGGGAGGCAACTGCCTCCAGATAATTATCCCGCTGCACCTTATCCGGAAAAACCAAAAGCTTTTTGGCTATTTCATGATAATACGCCGTTACCTGTTCCGGGTCATGCATATCATAACTGTTTCTTGCCACATCCACCTCAAAAAAGAAGCTGTTTTGTGCGTCAGACAGCCTTTTTTCAAATTCCTCTGCCCCCAGCGCCTTAATAAATTCGTCCGGATCCTTATACGGCTCCATATGAACGACTTTTCCGTTCAATCCGGCATGGCGGAGTATCGGAATCGCCCGGAGTGCGGCTTTCACTCCCGCTTCATCGCTGTCATAGGTCAAAAGCACTTCTTTTGTGTAACGGCCAAGCAGATTTGCCTGCTGTTCCGTAAAGGCTGTCCCAAGAGATGCAACCGCATTTGTAAAGCCAGACTGGTGCATTGCAATCACGTCCATGTATCCCTCACACAGAATGACATTTTTACGCTTCCCCTGTTTCGCATAATTCAGGCCAAACAAATTCCGGCTTTTATCAAAAAGCTTCGTCTCAGGGGAGTTTAAATACTTTGGTTTGGCATCTCCCATCACCCGGCCGCCAAAGCCAATGACACGGTTATTCACGTCCATAATCGGAAAAATAACACGGTTCCAGAATTTGTCATAAACACCACGCTCGTCCATCTTAAACAGTCCGGTCTCTTTCAGCACAGAATCCGAATACCCTTCGTTTTTCAGATAGCGGTATAATTCATCTCCTCCCTGTCCTGCATAGCCAAGACCAAAATGCACAATCGTCTCATCGCCCAGCTCCCTGGCGCGGAGATAATCATAGCCCTGCCTGCCCTGCGGGGATTTTAGCTTTGCATAATAGTAGCGCGCTGCTTTTGTATTAATCTCTAAGAGCAGTGACCGTAAGCCTTCCCGTTCTCTCTGTTCTGCGCTCATTTCTCCCTTTGGCAGCTCAACTCCGACGCGCTCAGCCAGAAACTGCATCGCTTCCGGAAAAGAATAATTTTCATATTCCATCACAAACGTAATGACATTGCCTCCCACACCGCAGCCAAAACATTTGTACATCTGTCTTGACGGATTAACATGGAAAGACGGCGTTTTTTCACTGTGAAACGGGCAAAGCCCCACGTAGCCGTTTCCAGAGCGTTTCAGCTTCACATAGCTTCCAATCACTTCTACCACATCACTGCGGGAGCGCACTTCTTCTATCTTTTCCTCCGAATACCACGGCATAACCATCCCCCTTTTCCAGCTTTTCCGTCCAAACAGCAAAAGGCTGCACAAACAGAACGGACAGAGAGTAAAACAATCCCTATGTTAATTATTCGACATTCCTTTTCGTTTTCCTTTTTTATTTTTCCGGCAGAATGCCCGTTTTTCCTCTGTGCTCAGCGATGCTCTACGCCCTGGACGCTCCAGGATTTCGGAATCATAATGTCCTTATACAGGTTAATCGCATAATTATCGCTCATGCCGGCAATAAAATCACAGACAACCCTGCGGTTATTGTGGCCGCTCTGCAATAAATACTGAAATTCAGAGGGAAGCTCTTCCTGATTATGTATGTAATATTCATATAACTGGTTAATCATATTGGCAACCTTTTTTTCCTCTCCCTTTGCCAGGGGATTGGTGTAGACACTCTGAAACAGGAATCTGCGCAGATCAAACATTGCCTGCTCAACCTCCGGCGACATACAGATATCATTTTTTCCTTCGCTGTTTTGTACAATATTATGTACCAGGGTATTTAAGCGCTGGTTGGTGCTGTTTCCCAAAATGTCCGTCAGCTCTGTCGGGATATCCCGCTCCGCAATAATCCCGGCGCGGATCGCATCATCAATATCTGAATTGATGTATGCGATCTTATCCGACAGGCGGACAATTTTCCCCTCCAGCGTAGATGGCATCAGACGTGTCTGATGATTTAATATGCCGTCCCGCACCTCCACTGTCAGATTCAGCCCCATGCCGTCCTTTTCCAGATATTCCACTACCCGGACACTTTGTTCGTTGTGATGGAAACCGCCGTAATCTTCTGTGATCCGGTTTAATGCCCGTTCCCCAGCATGCCCAAACGGAGTATGCCCCAGATCATGCCCCAGCGCAATCGCTTCTGTGAGATCTTCATTTAAAAACAAGGCTCTTGCGATTGTTCTGGCATTCTGCGCCACCTCCAGCGTATGGGTCAGCCGGGTGCGGTAATGGTCTCCCTCCGGAGCCAGGAAAACCTGGGTTTTCTGCTTCAATCTGCGAAATGCTTTGCAGTGAATAATGCGATCCCTGTCCCTCTGGAAATCCGTTCGGATATCACACTGCTGCTCTTGCCTGTCTCTTCCTTTTGTCTCGTCAGCAAACGCAGCAAATTCGCTGAACATTTCATGCTCCCTGCACTCCTGCCGTTCCCTCAAATTACCTGCCGCCTGTTTCATAAGCTTCCTCTTTTCTGCACCGTTGTGTGCGCTTATGCTTTTATCTGTTCCCCGACAAAATAAAAGCCTTTACTCTCCTGCAGGGTAACATTTACCAGCTTGCCGATCAGCTCTGGCGAACCCGGAAAATGCACCAGATAATTTTGGCTAGTCCTTCCCGTCACAAGGGAGGGATCTTTTTCACTGACTTCCTCAACCAGAACCTCCTGCACCGTTCCGGCCTCTTTTTGCGTTTTCTCCGCCGCAATCTCCTGCACCCGTTCCAAAAGCCTGTCAAACCGTTTTTTTACAATCTCTTCCGGCACCTGATTCTCCATCTGTGCGGCAGGCGTCCCGGTCCGCCTGCTGTAAATAAATGTAAAGGCGCTGTCATATCTGACCTGCTCCACAACAGACATCGTCTCTTCAAAATCTTCATCCGTCTCACCCGGAAAACCGACAATAATATCTGTCGTCAGCGAAATATCCGGCACGGCTTTCCGTATTTTTTCCACCAGACAAAGGTAATCCTCTTTTGTATAATGACGGTTCATAAGGCGAAGCAGCCTGCTGCTGCCGGACTGCAGCGGCAGATGAAGCTGCTTACAGATTTTTTCAGAACGTCCCATGACCGCAATCAGCTCATCCGACAAATCCTTAGGATGAGACGTCATAAACCGAATCCGTTTCAGCCCATCAATCTGCTCTACCCGCTCTAACAGCTGTGCAAACGAAATCGGTTCCTTTAAATTCTTCCCATAAGAATTTACATTCTGCCCCAAAAGCATCACTTCGACGACACCATCCTGGACCATGCGGCGAATCTCTGTAAGAATATCCTCCGGTTCGCGGCTTCTCTCTCTGCCCCTGACATATGGAACAATGCAATAGCTGCAGAAATTATTACAGCCAAACATAATATTAATGCCGCTTTTAAACGCATATTTCCGCTCGTTCGGCAGCTCTTCCACAATCTCTGCCTCGCCGTCCCAGACATCGATAATCATCTTTTTGCTTTCCGGCCGGTCAAATACCTTTGCAGCCAAAAGCTCTGCCAGCTTAAAAAGATTGTGCGTTCCAAAAATAATATCTACATTCCGGTAGCTTTTCTTAATCTTATCTACCACGGTCTTTTCCTGCATCATACAGCCGCACAGTGCAATCACCATATGCGGATTCTCTTTTTTCACTCTCTTAAGCTGCCCCAGCCTTCCGTAGACCTTAAGATTCGCATTCTCTCTGACCGTACAGGTATTATACAGGACAAAATCCGCTTCCTCTGCATCTGTTTCCTGATAACCGATCATCTGCAGAATCCCTGCGATTTTTTCCGAATCCCTGGCATTCATCTGACACCCAAATGTTGTGATATTGGCATACAGCGGACGCCCGAGCTCTTTCTTTTTTTCCTCCGCAAACCCTCTTAGCTTCTTGATAAAATAATATTGCCGCTGCGGCTCCTTTGCAGGCGGCGGCAGTGTAATATCTATCCCGGCAAGCTGTTCTTCCAGCTCCTTTCGGTTCATAACCTCTCGTCTCATGACAATACGATCTCCATTCTGTAAATTGATTGGTATTTTACTCTGTGTGAAGGTCTTTGACTTTCATACTTTCATACTTTCTTACTATACTATATCCGGTCAGCGTCTGCAAGGGAGCGCAAAAAGAGTTTTAAAAAACGCCCCTGAGCAGCCTCAGGAGCGTTTCTGTCAGAAAAAATCATGTACGGACGAACAATTAATTTTCACCCTGCAATGCGTCAAAGCCTTCCTCTCCGGTACGAACCTTAACAACATTTTCAACATCATATACAAAAATCTTTCCATCACCAATATTTCCGGTATAAAGCGCTTTTCTCGCCGTTTCGATTACCTTGTCAACCGGTACGGCACTGACAATAACCTCTACCTTCATTTTCGGAAGAAGCACAATATCAAGCTCCGCACCACGGTATCTGGTTGTCATGCCTTTCTGTGTACCACAGCCAAGGACATTTGTTACCGTAATTCCGTTGATGCCAATGTCGTTCATTGCCTGCTTCAAATCCTCAAACTTGCTCTGCTGGCAGACAATAGATACCTTTGTAATCTTTGCGACACCGGTATTTTCCGTATTCTTCGGCTTCATGGCTGCAGGCTCAGGCACTCTGACAACCTCCACAGCCTTCTCAACCGGAACCTCACCCTTTAACGTTTCAATAGGTGTACCGGCAGAATAGAACATGTTTCCTGCAGGCATAAAGTCTGCATATGCTGACGGCAGTCCATGCTCTGTCACATCCAGGCCCCGTAATTCTTCTTCCGGAGAAACACGCAGACCCCATACCTTATTTAAAACATAAAATACAATACTCATGGTAATGGCAGCATAAGCTGCTACTGTAATAACGCCAAGGCACTGAACTCCCAGCAGATGGAAACCGCCGCCATAGAACAGACCCTGATTATCATATACTGCAAAAAGGCCAACTGCAACCGTACCAAACGCACCATTAAATCCATGTACGGCAACCGCACCAACCGGATCGTCTACCTTTAAGACATTCTCAACAAACCATACTCCGAAACAGCAGATCAGGCCGGCACAGATACCAATAATAATGGCTCCCAAACCATCCACCGAATCACAACCGGCTGTAATCGCTACCAGACCGGCCAAAGAACCGTTCAGTGACATTGACACATCCGGTTTTCCATATTTTACCCATGTAAAAATCATCGCGGATATCGTTGCAAACGCCGGCGCAAGTGTCGTGGTCGCAAAGATTCTCGCCAGATGGTCTATATCTCCAGCTGCTGCACCGTTAAAGCCATACCATCCAAACCAGAGGATAAAGACGCCAAGCGCACCCAGCGGAAGATTATGTCCCGGAAATGCATGCGGTTTTCCTGTCCGCTTACTAAACTTACCGATACGCGGTCCGAGAAAAGCTGCACCGATCAGCGCGGTAACACCGCCTACCATATGGATTACCGTAGAACCGGCAAAATCAATAAAACCAAGCTTAGCTAACCATCCATTTGCATTCCAGGTCCAACCTGCCTCAATCGGATAGATCACTGCACTGATAATAGCGGAATACACACAGTACATACTAAACTTCGTCCGCTCTGCCATGGCTCCGGAAACGATTGTTGCACAAGTTGCGCAGAACACAAGCTGAAATACAAAATTGCTCCAGTCAAAGCCCTCAAAATTCGTAAACATATCATATTCCGGCTGGCCAATAACGCCTCCAATGTAGTTTCCCGAATTCATAATTCCGTATCCAAGTACAATAAACACCACTGTACCAATACAAAAATCCATCAGGTTTTTCATGATAATATTACCTGCATTTTTTGCCCTGGTAAAGCCTGCCTCCACCATTGCAAATCCGGCCTGCATCCAGAATACCAATGCAGCGCCTAATAGATACCAAATACTCATATCCATTTAAACTCCTCCTCTCTTTTTCAAAAAAAAAGATGTCACGAATCTCTTCGTGACATCTTTGTCATAACATTATTATATACAAACAGCGCTTTCTGTCAACCATTTTTCTCCATTATAAATTTTATTTTTCAAAAAACGGTTTTTACTTTATTTTTTTCTGTCTATACATTAAAAAGCTTAACTTTATTTTGTAATCTTTATTCCAGCGGTATCGAATTGTCCAGCATATATTCGATAAATTGCTGCGCATATTCCGTATTGGCGGAGTTGACCGAAATACCAATGACAGGCTTTTCCACAAAACCCCCAAGCTCCTTATATTTGTCGCTGTCGGTCAGATAAATGCCGCAGTAATATTCCGTCTGGTCGCTTGCCTCTGTCTCACCGATCTGGTCCGTTGTGTTGTTTCGGACATCCTCACCGGAAACATACTGGGAATACAGCCTGTACTCCTCATCATAATTGTTGTAAAATGAAACCTCCGAATAATCAGTGGTATCCATAAAATATGCTGATTTTGCCCAGTGCTTGTAAGATTCTTCCTCCGATATCACTACATCCACCGTACCTGTATACAGATAGGTCTGCAGCTGGCTGTGGCTGCAGTCCACATCTACAACCACCGTCTCTCTATCGCTTGTCTGGAAATACTCTTCCAGGATCTGCTGAAAATCCGCAATCTCTTCTTCGTCAAACACATCCTTCTCAATCGCAACATAAAGCACATTGATATCCCTGTCAAGCATTGCCTGAACAATCCAGGCAAGAAATACCGCAGCAATCACCACAATGATCAGCAGTGTTTTAAAATAATACTGCATAAAATGCCTGATCTTTCCTATTTTGGAAAGATTTTTGATATCCTCATCATTTGTTTCCTTCGTTCGTTTTTTGTACAGCTCGGATTTACTGTTTTTTAATTTTTCCTGATCCTCTTCGGAAAACTGCATTGCCATAACAAATCTCCTTTCTTCTATATAAAGGTTCCCCATATATAAACCAGAAGATAACATACCAGCAGCAAACCGTTGATCACAGATGCAATGGTAGGAAACAGCGGCCTGATATTATCCCCCCGCAGGCTCATCCAGGAAACAACAAAACCTATGATACTGAGCAAAAAGCAAAACAAACCTACTACACCCACATAAATCCCTGCATTTCCATCACTTTCTCCCGAGACAAAACAAATCACCGCAAAAATACTGAGTGACAAAATACCAAGAAACATTGCAACAATCGCCGACAACGGATGTTTTTTATCTGTTAGCTGAAGTGATTTTCCTTTTTTCCTTTTTTTCCGCTTCATCCGTTTTCCCATTCCCCCTTTCAAGCTTTCCTGTCCATAAACATACGATATATTTTATTGCATATTACAAATAAAAGATACCCTAAAAATCCGCCTAAAGTATTTAGAATAACATCATCCACATCACACGAGCCTAACTTTGATACCAGCTGAATCCCCTCCACCAAAACAGATGCAAGGCAGCTGATCAGCGTAATCCGAATCCAGCCCCACTGGCGGCTGGACAAAACC
Organism: Clostridiaceae bacterium; assembly: GCA_021200535.1. Classification (GTDB taxonomy): domain Bacteria; phylum Bacillota; class Clostridia; order Lachnospirales; family Lachnospiraceae; genus Butyribacter. The sequence continues at coordinate 44,945 of JAJQGL010000112.1, forward strand.
GGAAGGACAAAGCCCAGCGGCATGAAGCACACAACATTCCCCACAAGGTTGACAATCACACTGCCATAACCGATTTCCCTGCGGTACTTCCAAAACCGCCCAATCTCTGCAAATGGCTGCATGTTGTAGTGATACATTTCACTGGGCGTTCTTCCAAATTGTTCGCTGAAGAACAAAAAGTGCACCATAATATACAAATAGATGATAAACAGTAGCCATGAAAAAAGCCGGAGCTTTCTGTGTCTGCCTTTTTTCGCATCCTTTTTCATACCAATACTAAACTCCATTCCCAAACAAAAGAAATAACATGCGCCGAGCCATGCGCAGCCCTGCTGCAATTATTGACGCAAAACGGCTCCCATATCTTTCAATGCAGCTATCATTTTATCCATAGCCGTATTGACTTCATCATCTGTCAGCGTGCGGTCCTTTGCACGGAAAGTAATCTTATAGGCAAGCGATTTATGGCCTTCCAATATCTGCTCTCCCTCATAGATATCAAACAGCTCTAAGCTTTCTACAAGAGCGCCTCCCTTTTTGTAAATTACACGCTCAATCTGTCCGGCAAGAACCTCTTTTTTCATGGTAAGGCTGATATCGCGTACCATTGCAGGGAATTTTGGCACACCCTGATATTTCACTGTCTTCTGCGGCATAGCGAGCAGCTGTGCCAGATCAACCACCGCCAGATAGGCCTTCTGGCCGATCGCAAAATTCTTCAAAACCTGCGGGTGAACCTCACCCAGACAGGCTACAACATTTCCTTCATAAAGCACATTTGCCTGACGCCCCGGGTGCAGGAAGCTCTTTTGGGCATCCGGAATATACTCTGTCTCTCCCGTGAGACAAAGCTTGTCAAAGATTTCTTCCAGAACACCCTTCATATCATAGAAGTCGCCCTGGCCGTACATTCCCAAAGTCAGCTGTACCCTCTCGTCAGGAAGTTCCTGCAGCGGCAGCTGCTTTGGAAGATAAACATTCGCCAGCTCATACAGACGCACATCTTTATTCCGGCGACTGAAATTTGTCGCAAGAGACGTTAGCATGCCGCCAAGCGCAGAAGTGCGCATCACACTGTAATCCTCTCCCAGCGGATTGCTGATAGCAATGCTTTTTCTTAACCGGTCATCCGGGGCGAGGTTTAATTTGTCATATACCTTCGGGCTTTCAAAAGAAAAGGTCATACCTTCGCAAAAACCATATGATTCCACAACATCACGCACAGTATTTTCAAGTAATAGCTTTTCAGAAAGGCCGCCCATGGTTGCCGAGCTTTCCGGCAGCGTCATCGGAATCCGGTCGTATCCGTAGAAACGCGCTACCTCCTCTGCAATGTCTGCCATCCGTTCCAGATCCTGTCTCCAGGTTGGCACAATCACCTTTTTGGCCCCGCGGTCTACCTTAAGGTCAATCGCTTCCAAATAAGACACCATTTCATCCTCTGCAATCGCAGTCCCCAGCAGCGCATTGATCTTATCCACATCATATGGAATCTCCGTCTCTTCTTTCTTAACCGGATAATAGTCAACAACGCCGCCAACCACTTCTCCTGCGCCAAGCTCTTCCACCAGCTGACACGCACGGTTCATCGCCTCAATCGCCGTGTTTGGGTCAAGCCCCTTTTCAAATTTGGCCTGCGCATCCGTTCGCATGCCAAGCTTCTTTCCGGACAGACGGATATTCGTGCCGTCAAAGGTTGCCGCTTCAAAAAGCATGGTCTTTACATCATCTGTGATCATCGAATTTTCGCCGCCCATGATTCCGGCAAGCCCAACTGCTTTCCTGCCGTCGCAAATCATCAGCATGGTATCATCAAGCGTTCTTTCCTGCCCGTCTAAGGTTTTAAAAACCTCTCCGTTTTCTGCCTTCCGCACAACAATTTTTTTGTCCTCAATCCGATCCAGGTCATATGCGTGCATCGGCTGAGAATATTCTTCCATAACATAATTTGTAATGTCGACAATATTGTTGATCGGACGGATTCCAACTGATGCAAGCCGTCTCTGCATCCATTCCGGCGACGGCGCCAGCCTGATATTTTTAACAACACGGGCCGTATAGCGTTTGCAAAGCTCGGAATCCTGTACCTCCACAGAAATATAATCATTGACATCCTCACCGTTGCCGGTTTCTGTCACAACAGGCGGCACAAATTTCTTTCCAAAGGTTGCCGCTGCCTCTCTTGCGATCCCAAGCACCCCGAAGCAGTCTACCCGGTTTGATGTAATCTCATATTCAAAAGTCACATCGTGAAGCCCCAAAACCTCTATTGCATCCGCACCAACCGGCGCTTCCGCGTACTGTGGATTATCCGACAAAATATAAATTCCATCCGGCGCCGCATCCGGATACATATCCCTGCTTGACCCCAGCTCATCGATTGAACACATCATGCCGAACGATTCAACGCCCCGGAGTTTTCCTTTTTTAATCCTGATACCGCCGTCAGCCGCACCGTTATGATGGTCCCCTGCTACCTTTCCGCCTGCCAGGACAACCGGGACTTTATCTCCCTCCCTGACATTTGACGCACCTGTAACAATCTGCACCTCCGAACCAGCCTCATCAATCTGCACCTGGCAGATAATTAACTTATCAGCATCGGGATGTTTTTCAATTTTGTTAATCTTCCCAACAATTATCTTTTCCAGATTTTTATCTAACTCTGTATAGCCTTCTACCTTCGTTCCCGAAAGTGTCATGGCGTCTGTGTATTCCTGTGCCGTGCAGTCCAGCTCCGGCACATATGCTTTAATCCATGATAGTGATGTATCCATAGCAATCCTCCAAATTTTTTCTTAAAACTGTTTCAGAAAACGGGTGTCATTTTCATAGAGAAGCCTCATGTCGTCTATCTCATATTTAAACAGGGCAATTCGCTCAAGTCCCACGCCAAAAGCAAAACCGGTATATTCCTCCGGATCAATATTACTCATCTCCAACACATGCGGATGTACCATGCCGCAGCCAAGAATCTCCACCCAGCCGGAGCCTTTACAAAAACGGCAGCCTTTTCCGCCGCACTTAAAGCAGCTGACATCCATCTCTGCACTCGGTTCTGTAAACTGAAAATGGTGCGGACGGAACTTTACCCTGGTGCCTTCCCCAAACAGGCGAACCGCAAATTCCTGCAGCGTTCCTTTCAAATCGGCAAAGGTAATGTTTTTGTCAATGACAAGCCCCTCAATCTGATGAAAGGTCGGGGAATGCGTTGCATCCACCTCATCCGAACGAAACACCCTGCCCGGCGCTATCATGCGAATCGGCAGTTTGCCCTTCTCCATCTCATGAACCTGTACGGAAGAAGTCTGGGAACGGAGCAAAATATCCTTTGTAATATAAAATGTATCCTGCTCATCCTTCGCCGGATGATTTGCCGGAATATTTAACGCCTCAAAATTATAATAATCGTACTCTACCTCCGGTCCTTCAACGACACTATAGCCCATGCCGACAAAAATATTTTCTACCTCTTCCAGCGTAATGGTATTTGGATGACGGTGTCCCAGTCCCAGACGCTTTCCCGGAAGCGTTACGTCGATTGTTTCACTCTTGATTTTTTCTTCCAAAAGCTTCTGTTCAAACAGCTTCTTCTTCTCTTCCAGCTGATACTCAATTTTTTCACGAACTTCATTTACCATCTGGCCCACCTTCGGGCGATCCTCCGGCGCCACCTCTTTCATTGACTTTAACACAGAGGTAAGCTCGCCTTTTTTCCCCAGAAATGCAACGCGGATATCATTTAATCGATCCAGCTGCCCGGAGGCATCAATCTGTGTCATTGCCTCATCCAAAATCTTTTCTAATTTTTCTTTCATCTCTACCTCATTTCCTTTCGTGAATATTCCTGTAACCGAGCGCACATCCCTGACACGCTTTTTCGTTTTATTGCTTTTTCCCTTTCCGTATCATAATTTCACAAATGCATTTTATACTATAGGAACAAAGTTTCCTATAGTAAGTTTCCTATATCATAAAAAACTTCCCGCACACTGCAGGAAGTCTCTAATCTTTCTTTTTCGGGCCCCGGCAGCTCGCCGCTGTCAGGGACGGCTTCTCGCCGCGGTACCACCCTGGTTCTTATGTGAAAAGCAGACAGCGAAACGCCTGCCGCCTTCTTCATAAACACTTGATTTCAGTTAACGCCTGACACGTCATTCCATACACAGCACAACTCTGCCTTCCGGAATGCAGCTCGCGTGGGAAATTCAGTTTATCCGGGAACGTAAGAATGCTTTCAGCCGGGGACATTCTCTCTCTGTCCGGATCGGATCAACCTACTGTAAATACACGGTCATCGCTTTTTACTATGCGAAACGGTAAAATTTTCTAACATATTCGGAAACGGATTCATTTTATCACATTTCTTTTAGAACTGCAACAATCTTTTCAAAATGCATCCCATGAGACGCTTTGACTAAAATGGTATCCCCCTCCTGCAGCAGTCCGACAAGCTGCTCCGCCGCTTCCTGTCTGTCTGCAAAATAATATACATGTTTTAAACGGGCTGCACCTTCAAAACAGTGCTTTGCCAGCCTGCCGACGCAGATCAGCAGATCAAGTCCCGCATCCGCCGCATATTCCCCTATCTCATAATGCATCTTTTCTTCCCCACTGCCAAGCTCGAACATATCACCAATAATCGCTACCCTTCTCCCGTCCGAACCGGCAATGACGTCAATCCCTGCTTTCATAGAAACCGGATTTGCATTGTAACAGTCATCCAAAATGGTAAATTTTCCAGTCTCAATCACGCTTCCGTGGCCACCGACCGGCCTGAATTTTTCAATGCCCCTGCAGATTTCTTCCGGCGTCATGCCCATATCCAGTGCGACTGCTGCCGCCGCCAGTGCATTGGAAACCATATGCCGGCCCGGAACCGGTATGGTAACTTCAAATTCCGCCTGCGATGACCGGATCCTGCACCTTGTTCCCCGGATGCCTAAATTTTTCACCGACACGGCATAAACGCCGCCCTGCTTCTGATTTCCAAAGAAAACTATTTGCCTCTGATCCTTTTGTCCGTCAGCGGCAAAATCTGCCTGCGGCCCTTCGCCAAATGCCGCCCTGACCCTGCCATCCGAAAAAGCGACAGAAACTAATTTATCATCTTCTCCATTCAGATAAGCGGTTCCGTCTGGCCTCATGGAAGTAAAAATTTCTGTTTTTGCGCGCAGGACGCCATTGCGGTCCCCCAGATTTTCCAGATGGCACTGCCCGATGTTTGTGATAACGCAGCTGTCCGGACGGACAATCTGTGTCAGCCTTGTCATTTCTCCAAAGTCACTGATGCCCATCTCCACGATCGCCACCTCATGCTCCTGACGGATGCGAAACATGGTCAGCGGCACACCTACTTCATTGTTAAAATTGCCATTTGTCTTTATCGTCCGGAACCGCTCTGACAATACAGCGGCAAGCATTTCTTTTGTCGATGTTTTTCCAACGCTTCCGGTAATTCCTATCATTTTAACATTAAGCTGACTGCGGTACAGCTTTGCCATATCCTTCAATGCCTGATAACACGAATCCACTACAATATACGGATGCTGCTCCGTTTCCGGCGCCTGCTCCGACAGGCAGCAGAGTGCGCCTGCCTGATAAGAGGGCTGCACAAAGGCATTGCCGTCCACTCTGGCGCCCTTAATAGCTACAAAAAGACAGTCCGTTTCCACCTGACGGCTGTCAATCGTAATCATAGAAACCGGTTTTTCTCTTTTCCTCTCCGGCCCATAATAGGTTCCCCCTGTTGCCTGAAGGATTTTTTCCAGCGTCATTCCCTGCATTCTGGAAGTCCAGACCGGCACGGTATCACTCAGGGAATACTGCCCGTTCTGATTTATTTTGTTTTTTTTTTGCCCTGGTATTTCTGCAGCGACAGTCCAATAATCTGCTCGCACAATTCTCCGTATCCAAGCCCAATCTTTGCTGCCTCCTGCGGCAAAAGGCTGGTCGGCGTCATCCCCGGCAATGTGTTCGCTTCCAGACAATACATCTGATCATTTTCATCCAGCAAAAAATCAACTCTGGCATACGTCTCCAGCTTCAGCTCACTGTATACGTCCACCGCATACGCCTGCATCTTTTCGGAAAGCTCCTTAGGAAGCTCTGCCGGACACACATCCACAGCCATACCGGGCTGGTATTTTGTCTCATAGTCATAAAATCCTTCTTTTGGAATAATCTCAATAACCGGGAGACTTTTTCCATCGATCACGCCCACAGAAAATTCCCTGCCTTTGATACACGTCTCAACCAAAAGCTCTTCTTCATAACGAAAGCCCAGCGCAAGCGCCTTTTTATATTCCTCTTCATTTTCCGCAATGCTGACTCCAACACTTGAACCGCCGCAGCACGGCTTGACAACGCAAGGATAGCCCACCTGGCTTGGCTGGTCTGCCTGCTCTTGCGTCACACAAAGGCCTTTCGGCGTCGGAATACCTGCATTTAAAAAAATCTTTTTTGCCAGCCCCTTATCCATTGCAAGGGCACTTCCCAGATATCCGGAACCGGTATAACGGATGCCCAGCATATCAAATGCAGCCTGCAGTTTTCCATTTTCACCCTCGGCGCCGTGCAAGCCCATATAAACAATATCTGCATGCCTGCAGATTTCAATAACATTCGGCCCGAAAAAACAGGAAGTGTCTCCCTGACGGAGTGCTTTTACTTTTTCCAGATCGGAATCCACTGACTGAATCGCCGTATCGCCTTCTAATAAAGACTGCTTTGTCTCAAATAACGTGTCAAAATCGATTTCTCCCGTATAGCCTAAAAACACATCCAACAGAACTGCACGGTGCCCCTTTTCCCGCAACGCCCCACAAATGCCGGCTGCCGACACAAGGGAAACATCTCTCTCCGTACTCAGTCCACCTGCTAATACTACAATGTTCATAGAATCCCCCATTTCAAATTTTGATAATTATCTGACAGGCCGCGCCACTAAAACCACGCTTCCTGAATAATAATAATTCACTACTACTTTATTCCGGCTGCTGCTGGCAGACACTACCTGCCCTTCCCCGACATACATGTCTACATGGTCAATGTTCAGATATCTGCCGTTGCTGCCAGAATACGAATAAAACAAAAGATCTCCCGGAACAAGCTTTGTATAAGAGACTCCCTTTCTGGCAATCACCTTATGGTTGCTGGCACACCATTTGCCGATATCTGCGGCCGTAGGCGCCCATCCGGTCTTGCTTCCGAAATACACTCCAAACTGGCGGTACACTCTTGTCACCAGAGAGCTGCAGTCATAGTAACCTTTCTGCATTCTCTTTACCTGGCTGTATTGCGTTTTTTGCTTTGATATCGCAATTTCTTTTCTGGAAGCCTGATATGCTTTCTTTGCTGCAATCTGCACGCATACCGTGATGTTCTTTCCATCTGCTTTTACCTTTACTCTTGTTACCCCGATCTTTTTTGCTTTTATTTTACCGTTCTTTGTCACAGTTGCTACTTTTTTGTTGGCAGAGGTAAAACTGACTGTACTATATTTTTTATTGATGCCAGAAAGCTTCATGGTCTTTGACATTCCCTTATACATTGGTATTGTTACACTGCTGTATTGCGGATTTGTCACAATCACCTTAAGCTTTAGGCTTCTGCCATCAATGACCAGCGTCAGCGAAGCTGTTCCCTGTGCACTTCCCTGTATCTTATTCTTACTGGTAATATATGCATAGGAACTGCTTTCAGAAAGCTCGCAGGTACTAATACTGCTCATCCCGCTCACCGGCAGAGCCTGTTTGCCTCCGACTGCCACAACGACATAACTTTTCGTCAACTGCGGATCCGTTACCTTAAACTTTGCAGAAATAGTAAGCTGCTCTCCATTTTTCGCCGTTATCAGAGCATAAACCGTCGTCGTTCCCACTGCCTTTGCAGAAATGGCACTCTGGGATGCTGTCACAGCAACCGCTTCATTTTCTATGGAATACACAACTGCCGTGTCTCCGTCAATCGCCTTGTAATTGGATATCTCCGGCGAATAGGCATCTGTTCCCACCGCACGCGCTATCTTCGCCTGTGAAAATTCCGGCTTGATCACCGTAATTTCAGCCACCAGAATATCCCCAGCAGTTCCCTGCACGTAGACGGAAGCGCTCTGAAAACCCTGAACCAGCACGCTGAACCCGTCATCTGCCAGGGCAATGCTGTTCTGGGAATAAACATAGGTATACTCAGACGGATCGTATACGTCAAATGTACTCAGATACAGCTGCGCACCATAGGAGGCTGTCAATGTCTCCGGCTCATATACCGTTACCGAAAAGGATTCCGTAGTTGTCTGAAGATCACTGCTTCGCTTATATTCAATCGTAATGACCGCGCTTCCCTCTCTTACTGCCGTCACCTTTCCTGTGGTATCTAACGTAATACACTCCGAATCCTCACTGCTTTCAGAAATATTGTACTGTATTTCCGTCACATCCTGCGTTGTGAGATAATCCGAAAGCAAAAAAGAATCTCCGACAAAAAAGCTGTGCTTCGTACTGGTCAAAAGTGTCTCGTCTGCATTCGCCACCTGATAGATTGCTGCTATTGGCAAAAGAAGCAAAAAGAATAACCACGCATATCGCCTGCATACTGCCAATCCAGTCTTTTCACCCGTTCTTACGCTATGTTTCCGCTGCTTCCTCTTAATGTTCATTTTTACCTCCTTTTTCTTCTTCAAACGAGTCAAGCATCATCTGAATGTAGTCCCAAACCTCTTTGGTACCGCTGCCCGTCCGGGAAGAAAAGGGAATCACCGGAGTCCCTTCTACCACCTCAAGAGCCTCCCTGATTTCTTTCAGCCTCGCTGATTTCTGGGAACGTTTGATCTTGTCCTCTTTGGTTGCTATCACAATAGGCTGGAATCCATAATAAATACACCAGTCATACATCTGCTTATCATTTTTATTGGGCTTATGGCGTATATCTACCAGTAAAAAAATAATGCGCAGCACCCGGGAGCCCTCCAGATACCGGTCAATCATTTTGCCCCATTTTTCCACCGTTTCTGCGGAAGCCTTTGCATAGCCGTATCCAGGCAAATCCACAAAATAAAGGGTATTATTGATATTATAAAAATTAATCGTCTGCGTTTTTCCCGGCTGCTGGGAGGTTCTGGCATATGCTTTCCGGTTGATCAGCGTGTTGATCAGAGAAGATTTTCCAACATTGGAACGCCCGGCAAACGCTGCTTCCATCCTCTGGTTTTTTGGAAGCCTGCTGGTAATCCCGCACACCGTTTCCAGCTTTACACTTCGTATTTTCATATGTTACCTCTCTTCCCATTGTCCGTCTGTCCGCACAGTACATCTTCTTCTATATCAAACAAGGGTGCCCAAATTCCCCTGGGCAGATAACCTGTTCGTATCAACCCCCGGAAAGCACCCTCGTTTTCTGAACTGTCTATGCAATTTCTCCTTCTGTCTTTTCCGGCACGGACTTCCGCTCCGGCAGCATTCTGACTTCATTGTTCTGCAAAATCAGCTTCGGCTGCTCATTGCCGACCACAGATTCCTTTGTAATTACGCACTCTCTAACCTCCTCATCGGAAGGCACTTCAAACATGGCATCCATCATGACCGATTCCATAATGGCGCGAAGGCCTCTGGCGCCTGTCTTTCTTTCGAAAGAACGCTTCGCAACTGCCTTAATCGCCTCATCCTCAAAGGTGAGCTTGACATTGTCCATCTCAAACAGCCTCATATATTGCTTTGTTATTGCATTTTTCGGCTCCACCAAAATCCGCGTCAATGCCTCTTCATCCAAAAGATCCAGCGCAACCGTAACCGGAACACGCCCGATCAGCTCCGGAATCAGGCCAAATTTAACCAGATCCTCCGGAAGCACCTGTTTGAAAAGCTCTCCAATATTATCTTCCGTTGTCTCAGAAAGCTCGGTATTAAAGCCGATGACCTTCTTGCCAATCCGCGAACCAATAATGGAATCCAGTCCGTCAAACGCACCGCCGCAGATAAAAAGGATATTTGTAGTATCGATCTGAAAAAATTCCTGATGCGGATGCTTGCGTCCTCCCTGCAGCGGCACACTTGCCACCGTGCCTTCCAAAATCTTAAGAAGCGCCTGCTGTACTCCTTCGCCTGACACATCACGGGTAATAGATACATTCTCACCCTTTCTTGTGATTTTATCTATTTCATCAATATAGATTATGCCATGTTCTGCACGTTCAATATCATAATCGGCCGCCTGAATAATCTTTAACAGAATATTTTCAACGTCCTCACCAACATAGCCCGCTTCCGTCAATGCGGTCGCATCTGCAATCGCAAAAGGAACGTTTAAAATCTTTGCCAGCGTCTGCGCCAAAAAAGTTTTGCCGGATCCGGTTGGCCCCAGCATCAGAATATTGCTTTTCTGCAGTTCAACATCCATACTCTTTTGGGACAGCACACGTTTGTAATGATTATAAACGGCCACAGACAAAACCTTTTTTGCCGCCTCCTGTCCGATCACGTAATCGTCCAGAAACTCCATAATCTCCCTTGGCTTTAACAGGTTAATCTCTGTCTCTTCATGATACGCCCTGCCTCTGTCCGCAAGATCCTCCTCAATAATCTCCGTACAAAGTTCAACACACTGGTCACATATATATACATCAGGCCCGGCAATCATTTTGTGAACCTGCTTTTGTGTCCTGCCGCAAAAAGAACATCTTGCACTGTCGTCTTCTCTTTTTCCTGCCATTCTATCCCCCGTTTCTGCAACAATTTGTATTATTATTTCCGGTTGGTCACAATTTCATCAATCAAGCCATAATCCTTTGCTTCCTGCGCTGTCAGATAATTGTCACGCTCTGTATCCGCTTCGATTACATCTAACGGCTTTCCAGTGTTTTGGGCAAGAATTTCATTTAATTTTTTTCTTGTCTTTAATATTTGCTCTGCCACAATGCGGATTTCTGTCTCCTGCCCTTTTGCTCCGCCGGACGGCTGATGAATCATGATTTCTGCATTCGGAAGCGCCAGGCGTTTTCCCTTTGCTCCGCCTGCCAGCAGGAAAGCTCCCATGCTGGCTGCCATGCCCATACAAATGGTAGATACATCACATTTCACATAATTCATTGTGTCATAAATAGCAAAGCCCGCACTGACGGAACCTCCCGGACTATTGATATATAAATGGATATCCTTATTCGGATCCTGAGACTCCAAAAACAAAAGCTGTGATACAATCAGACTGGCAACATCATCATTCACCTCATTGGAAAGCATGATAATGCGATCCTGCAACAGTCTGGAATAAATATCATACGAACGCTCTCCATTACTTGTTTTCTCTATTACATATGGAATACTATATGCCATGTTTCATGCCCCTTTCCAGTTCTTTTGAACACTGTACTAGTACAGTGTATCAGATGTTCCTGTGCAAATTACTTTTCAACAGACGCATTCACAACAAATTCAACTGCCTTCTGAACAGCAGCATCCATTCCGATTTGCTTTCTCTCTTCCTCGCCGATCATCTCCTGAAGCTTATCTGCTTCCATCTGATACATAGACGCCATGCTTTCAATCTCTTTGTTAATCTCTTCCTCGGATGCTTCAATCTGCTCCGCTGCAACAACCGCTTCCAAAACCAGGCGGCTCTGAATACGCTTCAATGCCTGCGGCCGAAGATCTTCCACCATCTTCTGCGGTGTCATTCCCGTAAACTGCATATACTGCTCCAGAGAGAGCCCCTGTGACTGCAGACGCTGTGCAAATTCCTGTGTTATCTGACGTGTCTGTGCCTCAACCATCGGCTCCGGAATTTCCATTGTCGCATTTTCAATAATCTGATTGACAACCGCTTCCTCTTTTTCTCTCTTAACAGCCTCTTCCTTGCCTTCTAACAGCTTGTTTCTTGTCTGTTCCCTGTATGCCTCCAATGTATCGCAGTCAGAAACATCCTGTGCAAAATCATCATCTAACTCCGGCAGCTCTTTGACTTTAATTTCTTTTATTTTAACCTTGAACAGCGCAGGCTTATTCTGAAGCTCTTCCGCCTGATACTGATCCGGGAAGGTTACGTTTACTTCTACATCATCACCAATATTCTTTCCGATCAGCTGCTCCTCAAAAGTATCAATAAAGCTGTGAGAACCCAATACCAGAGAATAGTCCTCTGCATAGCCGCCTTCAAACTGCTCTCCGTCCACATAGCCGTCAAAGTCAATTAGAACGGTATCTCCATCCTGTGCTGCCCTGTCATCAACAGTAATCATACGCGCATTTGTCTCCCGAATCCGGTTGATCTCATTGTCTAACTCTTCATCAGAGACCTCAGCAGTCTTTTTCTCTACTTCTATTCCTTTATATTCTCCAAGTGTAACCTCCGGTTTGATTGCAACCGTTGCGGTAAAAATAAAGCTTTTTCCCTTTTCTGCCTGCTCCACGGCAATATCCGGCTGTGCCACAATCTCTAAACCGCTCTCTTTGGCAGCATCTTCATATGCATCCGGAATCACAATATTTGCAGCATCCTCATAAAAAATACCTGCGCCATACATTTTCTCAATCATTGCACGAGGTGCTTTTCCTTTTCGGAAACCAGGCAGGGAAATCTTACCTTTACTCCTCAGATACGCCGTGTTAACCGCATCTTCGAACTTCTTTGCATCTACCTCAATGGTAAGCTTTGCCATACTTTTTTCCAACTTTTCAACCTGTACACTCATTCTATTATTTCCTCCTTAATCTCATGAATCTGACGAAACCATCATAAATCACAAATTCATCATGAATCATTATACATATGGGTATCTCCCATAAGTCACCATTTATACAATATAGCATGACCCTCCTACTAAAAGCAAGGGATTTATCAAAAAAACTTGGCCCCTCTGCACAAAACCATCGTCACCCTTCTACAACATGTCCTTTCCGGTGCAATACTGCAGCGACCTGATCCACATATCTGGCACACAGCTCCTGTGTATCCGCCTCCACCATCACGCGTATCAGCGGTTCCGTACCACTTTCTCGGAGCAGAATCCTTCCGTCAGCGCCAAGCGCCTCTTCCACCTTTTTCACCTCTGCAATAACATCTTCATCCTGCCGCGCCGCCGCTTTGTCCGCCACCCTGACATTTTTCAAAAGCTGTGGATAAATCTTTAATTCCTTGCGCAGCTCAGAAAGCTTTGTTTTCTTTTCAAGCATAACCTCCATCAGCATCAGAGAAGTCAAAACACCATCCCCTGTCGCTGCATATTTACTGAAAATAATATGCCCGGACTGCTCTCCTCCAAGGGAGTGCCCGTTTTTCATCATGTTTGCATTGACATATTTATCGCCAACCGCAGTCTTTTCATAGGAAATACCAGCCTTGTCAAACGCCTTGTACAGACCAAGGTTCGACATAACCGTCGTCACAACCGTATTATTGTTCAGCTCCCCCTTTTCTTTCAGGTAGCAGCCGCACAAATATAAGATGGCATCTCCGTCAATCACCTCTCCGTTGTCATCCACTGCAAGACAGCGGTCTGCGTCACCGTCATAAGCAAAACCCACATCCAGATTATATTCCGCAACATGCTTCTGCAGATTTTCAATATGCGTTGAACCACAGTTTTCATTAATATTGGTACCGTCCGGATTCATGCCGATCGCATAGGTTTTTGCCCCCAGCGCATCAAATACACCCTTTGCCACAGAATAGGAAGAACCGTTCGCACAATCCAGCCCCACCCGGATATTTTTAAAAGAACGCGTCGCAAGCGACATCAGATAACCGATGTATCTGTGCCTGCCAATCGCATAATCCACGGTACAGCCAATTTTCTCTTTTGTGGCATACGGAATGGTGTCTTCCGGACTGTCAATATATTCTTCTATTTTTTCTTCGATTTCTGCCTCTAATTTCTGTCCGTTCCCATTGATTACCTTTAGTCCGTTGTCATAATACGGATTGTGGCTCGCCGATATCATAATGCCGCAGTCAAACTGCTCCGTGCGGACTACATACGAAACACTCGGCGTCGGCGTGACATGGAGCAGATATACATCCGCACCGCTTGCCGTCAGTCCGGAAGCCAGTGCATCTTCAAACATATAGCTGGAACGCCTGGTATCTTTTCCGATTACAATCCTTGCCTTATGCTCCTTTCCGTAAAACCATCCTAAAAACCTGCCTACCTTGTAAGCATGTACTACATTCAGCCCAACATTTGCCTCTCCGCGGAACCCGTCTGTACCAAAATATTTCAAAATCTTTTCCTCCCAACTGCTAAACAGCTAATATCATTCAACAAATGTTAATTCTAGCATAACAAACCACTGAAATCAACCATTCCCGCACCGTCCGGAACGACTTCCGCCCGAAAAAATGTCATTTTTAAAATGGCACTAATAAGATTTTGCCCCCTTTAAAATGGTACATTTTTCTGCAAAACTTGATACACTCTTAACAAAACATACAAATGAAGGAGTTTAAAAATGGATTATCAAAATACTTTTTCGTGCAAAGATTTTGGGCTGCGCCTGGCAAAGCTGCGTCAAAGCAGAGGCGTCAGCGCCAGACAGATGAGCTTAGATATCGGACAAAACAAAAACTATATCAATGCCATCGAAACCGGAAAAAATTATCCGAATATGGAAAAATTTTTTGATATCTGCCGCTATCTGCGAATTTCCCCAAAAGACTTTTTTCAAAATACCGATCCGGAAATTCCTCTTCACCAGGAATTTAATGAATTGCTCAATCACCTTTCCCCGAAAAAATGCCAGCATTTGTATCTGATTGCCTGCGATATGAACGAAAACAGCATGGAAAATGATATCCGTCAATATTCGCCAAAATGACACGTCTCCTGCCTTCTTGAAAGCGTTGCAAAACAATATCCTTCCTGCTTTATCTCTTCTATAATTTCAGGCAGTGCCTGCAATGTTGCATCACAGGTTGCAGAATCATGCAGCAAAATCACCGGATTATCATATTTTTTAAAGTCCTTCCGCACATTTGCAGCAATCGTTTCCGGTGTAGGACATCCCACCGAATCTTCCCCGCTGACATTCCAGTCTGCATATTCCATCCCCTCTTTTTTCATCGCTTCAATCACGCCGTCCCGAAAGCCCTGTACGTAAGCATTGGCGCTCCCCCAGGGAAACCGGAAGAGCTGCGGCGTAATCTGGCACTTTTCCTGAATGCAGTCCCTTGTTTTTAATAAATCATCAATATAACTTTCCTGCGATGCATAAATTACACTGGCATTGTGGCTGTATGTGTGGACGCCAATCTCATGCCCCTCCTCCTTTGCCTGCTTTACAACCGGAATCAGATCCCCATCAATCTGCTGGCCAATTAAAAAAAATGTTGCTGTTACCTGCTCTTTTCTTAATACTGCAAGATACTCCTGTGTCAGCTTACTCGGCCCATCATCAAAGGTCAGATACGCTACTTTGTCCCCGTCCGTATTGACCGATGTCTGGTCCTCCGCCTGCCCTTTTTCACCGGAAACTGTTTCCTCCTGATTCCACACAGAGGTTACATCCTTCTGCATCCAAAGCATCCCCTGTACAAACAGGAACATGAAAAAAAGACAGAAAATAGAAACAGATTTTCTTATTATTTTTCTTCTTATATTATGGTTCGGTTTCATTGTGCAGCCTGCCCCCTGCCTGTGCTGATCCTTTTGCAATAACATAATCTATATCTATGAATCTGCACGCTTAATTATTCTGCTGTTTTGTCACTTTTTGAACGCTGTACCAGATTAAGACTGCCTGCGGGTTCCTTTTGCAAAGTGCAGAATATCCGTATGCGGATTCCTTCGTTTCAGACCACAGCTGACGCTTGATTTTCCACACAGATTACGGTATACTTTTTTTGTATGACCGCCATAAAAAAGTGACGGTCAAAGGTCTGGAAATTAAGACAACCTGTTTGCTTATTTCTGTATTGTATACAGTACACTGGGGACCTGAAAACTATATATGCCAGCATGGCGGATTGGAGGACACTATGAAATTTGGTTATTTCGATGACCCAAATAAGGAGTATGTCATTACGACTCCGAAAACACCACTTCCATGGATTAACTATCTGGGAAGCAATAATTTCTTTTCTTTGATTTCAAACACCTGTGGCGGCTACAGCTTTTATAAGGATGCAAAGCTGCTTCGTCTGACTCGTTACCGTTACAACAATATTCCAAACGACGAAGGCGGACGGTATTATTATATAAAAGAGGATGACACTGTCTGGAATCCCGGATGGCAGCCGGTAAAGACAGAGCTTGACGCCTATGAATGCCGTCACGGCATGGGCTACAGCCGTTATACATCAGAAAAAAACGGTCTGGAAGCTTCTCTGCTTGCCTTTGTCCCGGTTCATGACAACTGCGAAGTAAATCAGCTTACCCTGACCAATAAAACCGATAAAACAAAAAACGTGAAACTTTTTTCTTACATAGAATTTTGTCTTTGGAATGCAATGGATGATATGACAAACTACCAGCGTAATTTAAATATCGGTGAAGTAGAGGTAATCGGCTCTGCCATTTATCATAAAACAGAATACCGTGAACGCCGTAACCATTATGCTGTTTATTCTGTAAACTGCCCGGTTGACGGATTTGACACAAGCCGCGACGAATTTTTAGGCGCATACCGCGGTGTGACAAACCCTCAGGCTGTTGAGGAAGGAAACTCCCACAATTCGATTGCCAGCGGATGGTTCCCAATCGGCTCCCACCAGATCAATGTGACATTACAGCCGGGTGAGACAAAGAAATTTGTCTTTGTACTTGGCTATTGCGAAAACCCGGTCAACGAGAAATTCTCTGCACCGGACGTCATTAATAAAAAACCTGCGGACGAGCTTCTTGCAAAATTTCAGACCAGCGAGCAGGTTGACGCTGCACTGGCAGAGCTTAACGCACATTGGGATGAGCTTTTGTCTAAATTTACGGTTTCCTCCAGCGAGGAAAAACTGGACCGCATGGTAAACATCTGGAACCAGTACCAGTGCATGGTAACGTTTAACATGTCCCGTTCTGCCTCCTATTATGAATCAGGCATCGGACGCGGTATGGGATTCCGCGACTCCTGTCAGGATTTGCTGGGCTTTGTACATCTGATTCCGGAACGGGCAAGAGAGCGAATTATTGATATTGCTTCCACACAGTTTGAAGACGGAAGCGCATACCACCAGTATCAGCCACTGACGAAAAAAGGCAACGCAGATATCGGTACCGGATTCAATGACGACCCAATGTGGCTGGTTGCCTGTGTTTCTGCTTATATCCGTGAGACAGGCGACACATCTATACTGGATGAAATGGTTCCGTTCGATAATGACGAGAGCAAAGCGCAGACGTTGAAGGAACATTTAAAACGCTCCTTCGACTATATCGTCAATCACAAAGGTCCTCACGGACTGCCGCTGATCGGACGCGCCGACTGGAATGACTGCTTAAACTTAAACTGCTTCTCTGAGCACCCTGGCGAATCATTCCAGACCTTTGGTCCGGATGACGGTCCGGTAGCCGAATCTGTATTTATTGCAGGTATGTTTGTCAAATATGGCAAAGAATACGCTGACCTGTGCAGCTTTACCGGCGATACGGCAGAAGCAGAACGCGCAATGAATGAAGTTCACGCAATGAATGATGCTGTATTAAAGGATGGCTGGGATGGCGAATGGTTCCTCCGTGCCTATGATGCCCAAAGCCGCAAGGTTGGTTCTAAGGAATGTGAAGAAGGCCAGATTTATATTGAGCCGCAGGGCTTCTGCGTACTTGCCGGCATTGGTGTGGAAACCGGACAGGCCAAAGCTGCACTGGATTCCGTAAAAGAACGTCTTGATTCGAAATATGGCATTGTTCTTTTACAGCCTCCTTATACCAAATACCATCTGGAGCTGGGTGAAATTTCTTCCTATCCGCCAGGATATAAAGAAAATGCAGGTATCTTCTGCCATAACAACCCTTGGATTTCCTGCGCGGAAACAATCCTTGGACGCGGAAACCGGGCATTTGAAATCTACCGGAAAACCTGTCCGGCATATATTGAAGATATCAGCGAAATTCACTGCACCGAGCCTTATGTATACTCACAGATGATCGCAGGTAAAGATGCACATTTCTTTGGGCAGGCAAAGAACAGCTGGCTGACAGGAACGGCTGCGTGGACGTTTGTAAATGTGTCACAGTACATTTTAGGTATCGTGCCTACTTTGACCGGACTCAGCGTAAATCCATGTATTCCGGCTGAAATGGCAGACGGTTTTGCCATAACCCGAAAATACCGTGAGGGTGTCTACAACATTAAAGTAGAAAATCCGGACAAAGTAGAAAAGGGCGTAGCAAAGCTGATTGTAGATGGCAGGGAGCTGACTGCTACTACCGTTATTCCATATGAAAAAGGCAAAACCAGCTACGACGTTACTGTTATAATGGGCGCCTAAAAAAAACTGCCGTTGATCACGGGCATCTAAAAAAGCTGCCAGACCGCATTCCGGTCTGGCAGCTTTTTCATTCTATCGTTTCTGCATCTTCCTTTGATAGATCGTAAAGTAATATTCCAGATCATAATATGTCTGTTCCTCGGAATCATGTGTCATCACCCACTCCAGCTTCTGATCCAGATTTGGAAAAAAGGTATCTGCCTCATAGCAGTAATCCACTTTTGTCACATAAACTGTGCTGCAATATGGCAAAAACTGCTGATAGACGTCTCCCCCGCCAATAATAAATATTTTTTCGTCGGGATAACTGCGCAGATGCTTTCGTGCTTCTTCAACCGAATGGACAACCTGTGCCCCTCTAAATTTATAATCCGGGGTTCTGCTCAGGACAAAATTATCTCTGCCGCTAAGAGCTGTGCCGCCCGGCAGACCCTCCATCGTTTTCCTTCCGCCAAGCACAGCGCCGCCGGCAGTCAATTCCTTAAACAGCCGTTTATCCGCCGGTATACTCACCAAAAGCTTTCCTTTATTGCCAATCCCCCAATGGGAATCCGCACAAACAATCATATTCAAAGCGTTCTTCCTCTCCTATCGTATTTTATGGTTCTTCGCTTCCGCCAGGTTCTCTTTCCTATTCCGCACAGCGCTTCAGTAAAAAAGATATTCATGCTGCCGGTCAATATACGCCTTAACATAGACCCCTTCCTCCCGGTATTCCTCCGCCAGCACCTGACCATATTTCCGGAGTTGGTTCACTCTTCCTCCCTCCTCATACGGAAACACTTTTTCAATCAAAACCTTTGCTGATTTTAAAACATCACTGATAATATGAAGCATCTCATCAATGCCTTCCCCGTATTTTGCAGAAATTGCTGCCGTCTTGTCTGCCTGCAAATCCTTTAACGCCTCACCGGAATCATAAAGATCTGTTTTATTAAAAGCAGTAATAACCGGCTTATCCCCAACCTGAAGCATCTGCAGCGTCTGGTACACCGTATGCATCTGCGCATCCATATCCGGATTCGAGCAGTCCACCACATGAAGTATTGCATCTGCATATTTTGCTTCCTCCAAAGTGCTGCGAAACGCCTGGATTAAATGATGCGGCAGCTTACGGATAAAACCAACCGTATCCGTAAACAAAATTTCCTCCCCATTTTCAAGCTTCCGTTTTCTTGTCGTCGGATCTAATGTTGCAAACAGCTTGTCCTCCGCCAATATCCCTGCGCCGGTCAGATGATTTAAAAGTGTCGATTTACCTGCATTGGTATATCCGACAATCGCAACCACCGGCACCGGATTCTCCTGCCGCTTCTTCCTCGTCAGCTCCCGGTTTTTCTGTACCTTTTCCAGCTCCCTTCGCACAAAGGTAATCCTCTCCCGAATCATACGTCTGTCCATCTCCAGCTTCTGCTCCCCCGGCCCTCTTGTGCCTATGCCGCCGCCAAGGCGGGAAAGCTCAGATCGTCCGCCGATCAGGTGGGAGGCCCTGTAACGCAGCTGTGCAAGTTCTACCTGAAGTTTTCCCTCACTGGTAGATGCCCTTTTTGCAAAAATATCCAATATCAGGACAGTCCGGTCAATCACCCTGACCTCTAACGCTTCCTGCAGATTGTGCAGCTGTGCCGGTGTCAGCTCATCATCACACACCACACAGTCTGCATGATGCAGAGAAACTAACTCCCTTACCTCATCTATTTTTCCTTTGCCAATATACGTTCCCGAATGAACGCTCTCCCGGTTCTGAATGACCTTTGCCACCGTTACTGCCCCGGCAGTCTGCCCTAACTCTTCCAGCTCAACCAGCGACTGTTTGGTATCCTTCTGTACAGAAGTAGCCACTGCCACTAAAACAATCCGTTCCTCCCGTTCTGCTGTTTCCTTTAATGTCTCTGCCAAAGTCCATCCTCCCGCTATTTTTTTATTTTAATCTCCATTCCGGAGCGTTTTACGTAACAGGATGCCATCAAATCTATTTGTGACGCTCCTGCACAAATAGACAATCCTTTAGCTAAATTCTGGTCCGAATAAAAGATAATTCCTTTTCCATCTCCTGATCCGAAGGATATGCCCTGATATATGCTTTTGCCGCTTTCTTCGCCTTTTTAAATTTGCCGCACCGCTCATATAAAATCACCTGTGTCTTTCGCAATCCGCGCAGACATTCCGTATCATTGCATGCAAGCCCTTTCGTCAGCATGCTCTGCGCATCCTCATATTGCTCTTCATCCATATAAAGACTGGCCAGATAATAATACGCCCCTGCTGTATGAAGCAAATCCTTTTCCTGCAGATAATCCTCAAACAGGGAAAGCGCCTCACTCCCGTCCTGGGAAGAGGTGTCCTCCTGCTCTCTGGCATACTGCATCACACCCTGATAATAGAGTGCCTCTTTCTGTCCTTCCTGATACGCTTTTTCGTAATATTCCTCCGCACTGTCATATTCCCCAAGCGCTGCTGCCGCCCTGCCCATCACGAGAAGATTTTCCGCATCATCCTCTTTTAATTCAAGCAGTTTTTGAAGGAGCTCCTGTGCCGCACTGTCCTGACCATTTTCCTGATATGCCTCCGCCAGGGCAAGGCTGGCATCGTAATTGGAATCATCTGCACGAACCGCATCCTGATATACCTCAATAACGGCATCCTGACTGCCGAGATCCCGTTCAATACCGGCAAGCTCTGTATAGGCATCCTGATAGTCGTCCTGTTCCTCTAAAACCTTCTGACACTCTTCTTTTGCCTGTTCCAGATTTCCCTGTAAGTGCAGTACCACAGCTTTTGTATAGTGAAGGTCTGCATCCATATCCTCCAGACATTCATATGAAAGCGCCTGGTCGCAGTTTGCAATGGCGTCATCATAGCTTGCAGAGCCATACTGTGCCAAAGCTAATATATAATACAACTGTCTGCTTTCTTCATCCGAAAGTTCATCCTTTAACGCCTCCAATGCCTCCTGCACCACAGTCTCTGCCTCACTGTATTCTCCGGCACGGTACAGGGTCATGCCATAGCCAATGTATTCCTCCCCACTGCCATTTTCGCTGACCGCTTCCTCAAAACAGGTCAGCGCCTCGGTATATTTTTCCTCCAAAGCAAGCTCCATTGCCTTTTGATATGGCTGGTCCGAATTGCCGCAGCCCCCGGCAAAAAGCATGACGCACACTGTTGCCGCAGCCGTATATCTCCACATTTGTTTTCGCTTCATCAATTTTCTTTCCTTTTATATTATTTTTTTTAAATAGTCTTCATACTTCTTGACAATCAATTTCCTGCCGCTTTTCCGAATGGGTATCATATCGTCGCTGATTGTAATAAAATCAGAATCTACAAGGCCTGCCACATACTGCAGATTGATCAGATAACTCTGATGGCAGCGCAGAAAACGCTCATCACGCATCTGCTGCTCAAATACATCAAGCTTATTATAAACCTTGACGCTTCCCTGGGTCGTCGTGTGGATATACACCACCTTGTTGTCTGACTCCATATAAATAATATCCTTATATGGAATGATCACAGATTTTCTTTTTGATTTTACCTGTATGTAGTTCTGATTCATCTGCGGATGCTTTTGGAGATAATAGTCCAAAAGCGCTCCTATCCTGCTTGACTGGTAGGGTTTCAGCAAGTAACCCATCGCGTGGATTTCATATGCTGCAATCGCAAAATCACGGCTTGAGGTACAATAGATAAGCTCTACATCTGAATCTATTTCCCTGATCTTCCGCCCCGTCTCAATCCCGTCGATATCCGGCATAATCACGTCTAATAGGATCAGGTCGCAGGGATGATTTACATAATCTGACAATAACGCCTCGCCGCTCTGATAGGAGATAATATTATAATCCAACCCTCTGTCCTGCATTAAATATTCCACAATCCTCTGCAGTAAAACGAGTTCTGTTTTTTGATCTTCACAAATCGCCACCTTTATCATTGTGTTCTTTTCCTTTCCGCACTGATCAGACTTTATTTTCAAACGTTAAAAACGGATTTTCTGCAGTCAGCCAGTATAGCGTTTTTTATCAACTACACTTTATTACTTGCCTTCGCTTCCTGTGTTTTACTTCACGTACATTATAGCAAATATCAGGAATTATGCAAATTTTCCCCATTTCGGTTCCGTTCTTTTTGCGCTTGCATAAGATACTATAACAAAAAATCTTTCGATTGCATGTCAGGTTCAATCGAGGAAATGGGGATTTATGCCAAATACCGGAAGCGCTTGTACAGGACCGGATAAAAGAAATCAATACCTCAGAGAATATCTGGCAGACCACGGTTATCAGACCATCCTGCCGGAAACTGTACTATCCACACAGGAGTCTCTGCAAATCGCTTCAGAAGAGGAACGGAGCCTTCTTTTGCTTTTGCCGGTTGCGGCTTCCAAAGAGCTTTTGGATTCCATCAAAAAATTCATTACCCGCAGACATATTGTAATCGGCGGCAACCTGCCAAAAGATTTTTTGTCCTATTGCAGGGAACAGCAAATTGATTGCATTGATTATTTAAATCTGCCCGGCACAGCCATGCTAAACGCAGTGGCAACAGCCGAGGGTTCGATTTGTGAGGCAATCCTTGCCAGTGAAATCAATCTGCAGCAAAGCCAATGCCTTATTTTGGGTTTTGGAAAATGCGGGGAAATCCTTGCAGATAAACTTCACGCATTAAATGCTTACGTCAGCATATCCACCCGAAACCCAGAGGCAAGAGCAAAAGCCCTGGCATACGGTTATCAGCTGCACGGGCAGCATTCTTCCTACAGCCAGTATGATTTTATTTTTAACACGGCTCCTGCACCGGTAATCAACCGGAATATTATTGATCAGTTAAAAAAAGAGTGCATTATCATTGATATTGCATCAAAACCCGGCGGTACAGACTTTGACTATTGTGTCCAAAAAGGAATAACGGCAAAGCACTGCCTGAGCCTGCCCGGAAAATATGCTCCCAAAACAAGCGCAAAGCTTATCTACAACCAGCTTGAACCCATCCTAAAAGGCAGTCGAGGACAGATATAAAACAGCCCTCTGGGCAGAAAAGAGGATGATTTATGACAAATACCATACCTGAGCGCATTGCCGTTGGCTTTGCGATAACCGGTTCTTTTTGTACATTCAGCAAAATTCTTGACGTATTGAAGGATATGATGAAAAAAGATTTCGATATTACACCGATTTTTTCAGAAAAAAGCAGCACGCTCGATAACCGATTTTTTGAAGCAGAAGACTTTGTTGCACAGGTTCAGGAAATCACCCGCAAAAAGGGGATTTTTACGATTCCGGAAGCGGAACCGATTGGGCCAAAGGGCTATCTGGATGTCCTTGTCATTGCTCCCTGCACCGGAAATACGCTTGCCAAACTCTGCAGCGGTATTACAGATTCCCCTGTACTGATGGCAGCAAAAGCGCATCTGCGCAACGAGAAGCCTTTAATTATATCCATTTCAACAAATGATGCCCTCGGCATGAATTTCTGTAATCTTGGGAAATTAATGAATACCAAAAACATCTACTTTGTCCCATTCGGGCAGGATAATTATAAGAAAAAAAGCAACTCGCTGATTGCACACACCGACCTGATTCCGGATACCATTTACGCAGCGCTAAAAGGCAGACAGCTTCAACCGGTCATCCAGTCTCCGTTTGCCTGCTGCGATAAATAATAAAAATACCGGAAACACCCAGGAGGGAGCCGCATTGCGGCTTCTGCCCGGGTGTTCTTTTCATTTTTGTCTATTCTTCATCCGACTCTTCTGTTTCCTTTGGCTCTGTGGTTTCCACTGCCTGCGTTGCAGCCGGTTCTTGTGTCTGCGCGTCTTGTGTCGGCTTCACTGTAGAGGACGGCGTTTCCTCTGCTGTTTCCTCCTCCTCTGCAGAATCATCCTCCTTCGTGATTTTTACTTTTACCTTAACCTGACTAAGCACCGTATAATCTTCATCCAATTCCAGCTTCAGCGGAAGAGAATACGTTCCTTCCTCCACCTCAGAACAATCCAGATATCCGAGTGAATCCGTGTCATCTATCTCAGAAAGCACAGACTCCCTTGCGCGAATCACAATCGAAACACTCGATTTTTTTTCTGCGATCTTTGCCGTATAACCATCTGGCAGCTCTTTGAAGCGGATATCATCAACCGAAAAGCTGATCTGCCTTTCCTTAAGCGATTCGATCACAATGCTGACGGAAACGCTGTCATCATCATTTGCAAGGGTAATTCCCTGATCCAGATAATCGCTGATACTAATTTCCTGGTTCAGGCGGCTGGAATGATCTGTCATTCCGGTAATATCAATCGGCAGCGTAATTTCCGATATTGCGGAAAGCTTCTTTTCAGAGCCGGCGATTTCAATCGTTTCCGGAAGACAGGTTGTCTCTACATATTCATACCCCTCCGCCGGAACCCCGGTTACTTTTACTTCAATCGGTACTTCCTTGCTCTGCAGCATCTTTGCCTGTACCTTAACGGTGTCCGAGCTAAACGACAATGTCGAAGAGGTTACTTTATTGCCCTTTTTATCGTAAGCAACCGGTTCTAACTTTTTGGAAAAGGTTTCGCTTGCCCCATTGACATTCATTAAAACGCGGACTGTTGCAATCCGGTCAATCACGGATTCGCCGCCTGTCACCTCAATCACATTCGGCTTTGCCCGACACTCTCCAACCATGTAGCCATCAGCCGCGGTCCCTGTCGTCTCCACCGTAATTTTCATCAGTTTGGTTTCCATATCCTCCAGGGAAACCTTCATCACCTGATCACATTCCAGAACCACATCAGACGTATTGTTTTTCAGCGATACTTTTATTGCCACTGAGTTGACAGCAGAAAGCTCTGACAAATCAGCCACTGCGCGGATATCATTGCTGTCAAGATTATCCACAACACTGCGCTTCCCCGTCACATTAACGCTCGCCGTACTTCCTGAAATCACCTCATATACCTTATTTACAGAACGAAGCGCATCTTCATTTTCCGTCTCCACCTGTACCACAAATGTTTTTGTTTTATATGGATTGTCGACATTTACAATAAGGAGCCAGACTAAAATTGCACCGACGACAGATAATATTTTAATCGACAGATTGTGCACAAAAATACCTTTCCAGAAATCTTTTGTCTTCCATTTTTTATTTCTGTTTTTTCCAAACAAAGCCTTCCCTCCTCTCGCTCTCGTCTATCTGTATCACCAGCTATTTTGAATCCTTTCTCTTGAAATGAATACCGCGAATACTGCGAATCCCCTGTTTCAGCTTAAACTGTTTCTTCGGTTTTTCTTCTTCTATCTTTCCCTGCGCCTCACAAAGCTTTTTCTTTAACAGTTCACCATCTACATTGCGCAAAAGCTTTCCCATAATCGCAACCGAGATTTTTCCGGTTTCCTCTGAGACAATAATGGTTACGCTGTCACTGACTTCGCTGATTCCCACACCGGCACGGTGCCTTGTCCCAAGCTCTTTCGATAATCCAAGATTATCTGACAGGGGCAGATAACAGGTTGCTGAAACAATCCGGTCATTCCGCAAAATCACTGCACCGTCGTGCAGCGGTGTATTGTGCTCAAAAATATTAATCAACAGCTGGCTGCTAATCGCAGAATCAATATTAATTCCCGTGCGTTCATATTCCGCCAGGCTGATTTCCCTCTCCAGAATAATCAGGGCACCTGTCTTTACCTTTGCCAGCTCAACCGAAGCTTTCACAATCTCATTGATTGAGCGGTCAGAAAACCGGATATTTTTATCCTTTGTTTCATCAAACGGAAGGATGGATGTCACAAAATTCTTCCGCCCCAATTCCTCCAGCGCCTTTCGAAGCTCGGGCTGAAAAATAACCGCCAGCGCCGTGATACCAATCGCCAGCGTCTTATTAAAAATCCACAAAATCGTAGTCATATCTAAAAAATATGCGACAAGATATGCCAGTAACAGCACAATGATTCCCTTCAAAAGAGTCCATACCCTTGTCCGTCTTGCCCAGAGGACAACATGGTACAGCGAAAAGGCAATAATCGCAATTTCGATAACATCTATCAGCGTTATTTTCGGCAAAGCCAGAAAAAGCACGGTATCCTGAATCGCTTTGATCAAAGTTTCCATATTCTCCTCCATATTTCATGTGTCCTGCGCGGTTATATTATTCTTCTTTTACGTTACTTTCCTCTTTTACCTGTTCATCCCTTGTCCGCTTCCGGTATTCCGAAAAACGCCTTGAATTAAAATGCTTTACACTTTTTTGGGGCGCCGCAACACTCATTTTAGGCACCGCCCTGACATAGTAATAATACTCGTCATCCTCAAACTGTACATTCTCTACACCTGCATAATTCAAAGCAAGACGCATAAACTGTATAACCCAGACCAGCAGTGCAGAAAGCAGACTGCCGATCAGGAAAGCAGGCATATTTAAATTACTGTTCAGTGCAAAATTAACAATCAAAAACAATACTATATTACAGATCGTCCCAACCACAATCGAAAGCTCAAATGCAAAATTCCATTCCCTTGTCCGAATGATATATACAACAATGGAAACCACGCAAAAAATAAGGAGCGTCGCATACATATCCTCTTCTCCTGCAACTCCCTGCAAAACAGCATGGTATAAATTGATCCCTGTTTCGGTCGAAGTGCTTACCACAGAGGTAACCGTCTGCAGCAGATAATAGATGAATACTCCGAACGTAATCGGCAGCACCGCAAGCGGCGACGAAACAAGCCCCAAAAACATAGGGACACCATAAACCAGATGCAGGGGAAATGCGATCGGAATGGCAATAATGGCATAAGCATGCTCCGGGACAAAACGAATATACATAAAATATGCCAAAAGGAAAATGACCGCAACAAAGAGCGCCAGAATCGGAGAAACATAAAAAATATGAACCACCACAAAAACGGCTGCCGCCCCTAAAAGAAATCCTCCCGGCAAAATCATGCTGACAACAGCCAGAATCAGCTCTACATAAAGATGATTCAGCCCAGGATAGTACCCAATGATATTATTAACAGAAGAAAATGTAATAAACCCGATTAAAAAACGGAACACAAGATGACAGACAGCGGTATATTTCTGGTAAAGGCCTCGCAGCCGTTCCCTAAGCACCAATAATTGTGTCATCCTCTGTCTCCTCCTTACTTTTTATATAATATTCTTCTAATTTTTTTAAATGCTCATGATATCCGGCTAATTTCGATCTCACCTGACGGTATCTTTTCTGAAAATGAAAATAGGAAAAAAACACAGAAACAACCAGCAGGACCATATATATCCCAAAGAAAACCAGGCCATGTCTCGCATAATCCAAAACCACTATATTCAGGAAAATAAAATCTGCATGATACAATATAACTAAAAAGGCAAGCAGGAAATAGCTCACCGTAACATTGCAAATAACCCCCATCACATGAGAGCGGATATAATGCGATTTATAATAGCCTTCCCTTGAAAGCTCTTTTTTGCAGCGTTTCGTCTCATCCAATGCAATCTGTGTCATCAGATAGACTTTTTCTTCATTTACCATGATAATCTCCCCGCAAATACAATAAGCCCATATGTTTTATTATATAATTGTATGTAAATTTAAGCAAGCCCCTTTCTGATGTTTCAGGGGCCTGCTTAAATTTATTTTTTCTTTTAATATCCTACTTTTTTACCGCTTTTTGTCATGTAACCGCTAATCTTTCCGGCTTTATAATCCTTTTTCTTTGTAGAATCCGGTACAGCAGGATCCGTTGGATCGTAGCTGACACCCTGAATCGTAATCGTCGCATTTTTGCCTAACGGTCCCGGCTTTGAGCTGTTTCCCTGCAAAATCTTTACCTTTGTGCCTGTTGAGGCATAATCATAAATCCATTTTGCATCCGCTACTGTCATGCGGACACAGCCGGCCGAAGCAGGAGAGCCAAGACGGTTATAAGAGTATGAGCTCAATGCATAATGCGACTGTGAGCTGACCGCAACTGCATGAAAATAAACATTTCCTACAATATGGCTGCACCATCTTGCATAAACGATGCTTCCATCCGGCTCATGCATTGTTTTTAAGGAATAGCGCACTGCTTCTCCGTTTGTACAAATCGAATAGGTCCCAAGCGGCGTATAAGAAGAGTTTGTATTCAGGCCGCTGGTGCCTGCCACTGTTGATACATCCCTCCCCACCGATACGGTGCAGGTCTTAACCGGGATATCATATTTTCCGGTGTCACTATCATACATATAGATCGTAACAACGCAGGCCGCACGGTTAATCTCAATCAGGAACTGACTTCCGGAACCACCCTTTTTGATGTTTAAAATATCCGTCAAATCAGTCTGTTTTACATTGTTTATGTAATAAAATTTATATTTGGTTCCCTGATATTTTTCATAATACCAGCCGTTTTTGCCCATATCCTTTTTCTTCATGCTATAGCTTTTCTCATTTAAAAGGACTTTTTTTCCCCATCTGGTATAGCCATACGCATAAACGGCATAGCTTCCCGTGACACTGTGGCTGATACGTGCAGAATAACTTTTCCCATTTGAAGAAGCCTTTGCCGAATAGACTGCAAGCTTCTTTTTTGTCTTAGAACCATCTGTCTGCCTGTAAACAACAAACTGTACCTTTTTTATATTGCCCGGAAGATAGGCCCCCGTTAATTTTGCCGCGCAGGTCGCATCCTGTTTCTTTGTTATTTTCCACTTGCCTTCCACCGCAGTCTGCGCTGCCGTACAGCTCGAATCCAGCGTTCGGGTATTTCCATTGGAATCTGTCACTACCGCCCTGACCGTATATGTGTCCAGCTTATAGCTTAATTCCTTCATCTTTACTTCAGCGTAATACTGGTTTCCGCTGCTCTTTTTCTTTGCTTTTTTAGAATATACCTTTTTCCCTTTGCTGTTATATATCTGATACGTTACTTTTTTAACGCCGTATGGGTTCTTAAGACCTTTTAACGTGATTCCAAACGCCGCCTTTTTTTCCAGCGCACTTGTCTTTTTTGCTGCAAAGCCAGTCTTTGTCTGATCTACCGTATAAGCAGCAGACACCAGCGTAACCGTGTCTGTGCTGTTTGTATTTGACAATACGACCTTTGCATTCCAGTCTCCATAACCGCTCCCGGCCTTTGTGATATTCACGCTCCAGCTAATACTGCTTCCGGCAATCGTCCGGCTGCTTCCCAGCGTCTTTGCCGAAGATTCTGCTTTGCCGTTTTTCCAGACCTGAACAGATACTTTATTGCCGGAACCCGGAACCAGCACACCGCCAGACTCTTCAGATGAGGTAAGCTTAACCACACGCTTTGCACTGGAAGCATCCCCTTCGACTGTCAGGCTGATATTGCTCTGATGAATAGTGAAATCACACGATCCGCTTCCGATCTGCACATCACCTGCTTTGATCGTCACCTGATACTCCCCATATTCATAAGAAGAAAAATCGGTCATAGAAAAGCTTCCGGTATAACTCCCGTTTGTGACATCGGTTTCTGTCAGCGCAGTCTTTTGCTCCAATACAACTACACTGTCAGATTTTCTGGTCACTGTAACCAAAATATCTCCTGTAGATGCATCAATTCCGGTAACCGTATAACTGCAGCTTCCCGTACTCCGATCCGTCGTAACTGCAACCGTCGCCTCCGCTTTCGCCTGAGCCGGCAATACGCCTGCTGCCGCCATCAAAAGGACTGCGGTAAAAAAAATCTGTTTCCATCGTTGCACTGTATTTTTCATATCCTCCTCATTTCTACGCTGCTTTTTTATCGATAACTGGAGCGCACAGTCAATACATTATGCTTTTGTTTCTATATAGCTTATATTTCTAACATGTTTTTCCACTTCTGTCAAGACAGCGCCTGTACAGCAAAAATTCATTCATCGTAAAAAGTCCAGTTATTAAGAAACCGCTATACTAGCGCTTTGCTAATTCCTTTTTTAGATTTTTCACTTCTTTTTTTGCGGCAGAATTTTCATAGGTTCCGTACGAAAACAGGAAAAAACCATCTACCTTTTTGGTTGACCTGGCGTATCGGACCTGCCTTTTTAAAATTGTGCTGCTCTTCGACCATCCGACGTCATAAAGTGCCGCCGCCTCCTTTTTCGAGATACCCGCCCGGTATCCGGCAAGCCCGATATAAAGATTGACAGAATGGCTCCGCGGGATTTCCGTCCATTGCTTTACAACCTGTTTGTACGGCGCTGTCTTTTGCGTAAAGGACCAGTATATCTGCGGGCAGATATAGTCAATATATCCGGTTCCTTTCATCCATTTTTTTACATCGCTGTAATAAGCAGTCTTTGAATACAGATTTGTCAGATTTCCCGCCGGGCTGATTCCGAAAAGACAGTCTGAATCAACTGCCTTAACAGCTGCATAAACCTTCTTTACCATTGCATTTACATTGCTCCGGCGCCAGCTTACCAGGGAAGCCGGCGACTTTCCTGCCTTTTTGCATTTTCTGGTATAGGCTTTATATTCTGTATAGTCAAATTTTTTATAATTGGCCACACCAAGGCTCGGATAAAAATAATCGTCCATATGTATGCCGTCAACATCATATTTCTTTACAATTTCTGTAACCCCTTTTGCCACAAGGTTTTGTACATCCTTTGAGGCAGGATTAAAATAAAGCGCACCGTTTACCGTCAGCACGTTCCGCCGCTTTGCCTTGCTCGAAGACGATGCCCATTTTCTGGCTATGGAATCCTTCGGCAGGGAAGAAAGCTTTGTCGTGCTCAGTGTAATCCGGTATGGATTAATCCATGCCTGAATGGATAATCCTTTTTTATGTGCTGCTTTAACCGCATAGGCAAACGGATCAAACCCCGGATTCTTTCCTGCCGTTCCTGTCGCATAGACAGACCAGGGAAAATAATCTGATGAATACATCGCATCTGCACATGGACGCACCTGGAAAATTACGGTGTTCATATTATTTTTTTTGCAGGTAGAATACGTCTTATCAATAAATTTTTTCCACTTTTTCTCGGAAGCTGCTTTTTTGTTCATCTCATTATAGTAGATCCAGACAGCTTTCATTTCCATGACAACCGACGTTTGGGTTATCTTGGCATTCCCTTTTGAATCAATCGCCAAAATGGAATAATCTCCCTGTTTATCCACTGTAAATTCTTTGCTGCTTCCAATCGTCTTGGCCTTATTCCACGCACTGCTCTTTACTGAGTCAACGCTGCCGCTGACATACATCAGACTGGACAGGGAATTTTTCCCTGACACTTTAACCTGAACTGTCGCTTTCTGGTTGATAACAGAATACTCTGACTGTACTTTTAATACATCATCATCCACTGCAGAGCCATATGCAACAATTAAATCAGATATGCTGTTTCCCTGTGCCGCCTTCGCATCCAACAGAATAATTCTTCCCGCCAGCACAAAAATGACTGCCATTACAATCCCGGCTCCCACTTTCCATTTTTGCAAGCTCATAAATTACCTCATCTAATATAAATTTTTCACCTTAAACTGCTTTTCCGCTTCCCGCCGCTGGTCTTTTTTGGCAATATCCTGCCGCTTATCATATAGTTTTTTTCCTTTTGCAAGGCCAATCTCCATCTTGACCAGACTGCCTTTAAAATAAACATTGAGCGGAACAATCGTATATCCTTTCTGCGCAATCTGCCCCTCCAGCTTTCTGATCTCATGACGGTGCAAAAGCAGTTTTTTCACCCGGAGCGGATCCTTATTAAAAATATTCCCTTTTTCATAAGGACTGATATGCATGTTATATACAAAAACTTCTCCTTTTTCAATCCGGATAAAAGCCTCTTTGATACTGCATCTGCCCATACGCAGGGATTTCACCTCCGTCCCGGCCAGAGAAATTCCCGCCTCGTATTGATCCTCAATAAAATAATCAAAATACGCCTTTTTGTTATTGGCAATCATTCGCTTATTTTCCTTCGCCATACACTCCTCATTTCTGAATATAAATTTTCCGGCTAACGGCTTTTTCTTCCCAGAGAATTTCTTGTTTTCCTCTGCGGATTGTTACCGTGTTTTTTAACAGATGAATTTACTTTTCCCGCAATCCTGCTTTGCGAAAATGCTTTTCTTCTGGCGGCATCCTTTTTCATCAGCTCCGCTTTCTTCTTCGCAAATGCTTTTTCGATTGCCTCTTTCTTGGCAAGCTGCATCTTTCTCTTCTGCGCTGCTGCCTTTTTTGCCGCTGCCTTCTGTGCTGTCTGACGCTTTGCCGCCTTTAATGCCTCTTTCTTCTTTTCCGTCTGACGCTTTGCCGCCTTTGATGCCGCTTTCTTCTTTTCCGTCTGACGCTTTGCCGCCTTTAATGCCTCTTTCTTCTTTTCCGTCTGACGCTTTGCCGCCTTTGATGCCGCTTTCTTCTTTTCTGTCTGACGCTTTGTCTTCTTTTTCGCCTCGTTTTGCGCCTCTGCTTTTACTTTTCCCTTCTCATTTTTAGATAAAGGTTCTTCCGTCTCCTGCTCCTCTGCAAGCACAAAATCAATCGTGCGCAGCATCTTGTCAACACCGTCGACAACAATCTTTACCGGCTGACCAAGTTTATAGGTTTTGTGGGTATGCTCCCCCACCATCTGATACGTTTCCTCTTCAAAATAATAATAATCACCCGGAAGATCCGCAACGCGCACCATACCTTCTATCGTATTCGGAAGCTCAACATAAATGCCCCATGTCGTCACACCGGAAATCATACCGTCAAAGCTTTCTCCGATGAATTGCTCCATATATTCCGCTTTTTTCATCTTCTCAACTTCGCGTTCTGCATCGTCCGCCCTGCGTTCCAGCTGGCTTGCCTGCGCGGCAACCTCCGGCAGGATCTGACGGTAATGCTCTATTCTCCTGTCTGATAAGTGCCTATGAAGATTTTCCTTAATAATCCGGTGAATCTGCAGATCCGGATAACGGCGAATCGGTGATGTAAAATGACAATAGTATTTCATGGCAAGACCAAAATGCCCATCACAGGAATCCGTATACTTTGCCTGTTTCATAGAGCGGAGAGCCAGGCGGCTGACAACCGCCTCCTCCGACTTTCCCTCCGCCTCCCGCACCAGTTTCTGAATTTCCTTTGGATGAATTTCTTCATCCTGTCCGGTCTTGATGCGATAGCCAAAATGGGAAACAAATTCCCCCAGCTTTGCAATTTTTTCACTGTCCGGCGCTTCATGGGTACGGTATACAAAAGGCAGCTCCTGCCAAAAATATTCTTCTGCTACCGTCTGATTTGCAGCAAGCATAAACTCTTCAATAATGCGGTGCGCATTATTTCTTTCATATATTCTGACATCCAGCGGACGCCCCTTGCAGTCCAGTATAATCTTGCTTTCCGGAAAGTCAAAATCGATTGAGCCTCTCTTAAAACGGCGTTTTCTCAGAATATCAGCCAGCTCGTACATCAGCCGGAACATCGGAATCAGCTCCTGATACTCGCTGCACTCTGCTTCATCCTCTTCTTCAACAATCTTATGAACGCTTGTATAAGACATTCTCCGGTCAACCCGGATCACGGATTCTTCAATCCGATGCCTGACAATTTCTCCCTTGCCGTTAATCTCCATCATGCAGGACAATGCCAGACGGTCTTCTCCCTGGTTCAGGGAGCAAATCCCATTTGACAGCTTATGCGGAATCATCGGAATCACGCGGTCAACCAGATATACGCTGGTTCCGCGTTTCAGCGCCTCCTTGTCTAGCGGCGATTTTTCAGTGACGTACTCACTCACATCTGCAATATGAACACCCAGATGATAGAAATCACCATCCTTTTCCAGTGTAATGGCATCATCAAGATCCTTTGCATCCTCCCCGTCAATCGTCACGGTCTGCAGGCTGCGGTAATCCGCTCTTCCTGCTTTCTGTTCCTCCAAAACCTGATCCGAAATTGATGCAATCTGATCCATCACCGCATCTGGATATTCCTCTGGCAGACCGTATGCCTTAATCACCGACAGAATATCAATTCCCGGATCATTGACATGTCCCAGAATTTCCAGTATACGCCCCTCCGGGTTTCGGTTTTCATCCCCATAATCGGTGATTTCCGCCACCACCTTATGGCCTGTGACCGCCCCTTTTGTATCTGCCTTTGCAATATAAATTTCCTTAGTGAACTTCTGATTGTCTGCAACAACATAGCCAAAGCTTTTTCCCGTCGAATATGTCCCGACAACCATCGTGGTGCCGCGCTCTAAAATGCTGACAACCTCTGCTTCCTGTCTCTTTCCGTGACGGCGCATAGCAAGCGCAACACGCACAGAATCTCCATCAATCGCACCATTTGTCGCATGCGCCGGAATAAAAATATCCTCCGCTCTGCCTTCCACCCGTACAAAGCCATATCCCTTCTGGGTTCCCATAAAGCTGCCGGTCACAAGCTGATCCGACATTTTCTTTACTTTTCCCTTGAGATCGACATGAATCTTTCCCTCCGCAATCAGTTCATTCATTACACTCCGGTATTCTTTTTTCTGCTTTGCCGGCACCTGAAGCACCGCACCGATCTCTTTCACCGATAACGGCTTGTATTCTCTGGAACTGATAAATTCAAATATCATTTCTTTTTTACTGTTTAACTCTTCTCTTGTCATTTATATTCTCTCCATTATTTCCCGCGCTTTGTAAAAGGAATCCGTCCGCACACTGCAGCAGCAATCCCCTAAGATAAAAAGAAATCCATCCGCACGCTGCAGCGGCAATCCCCTGAGATAAAAAGAAATCCGTCAGCACGCTGCAGCAGCAATCTCCCCCTGAGATAAAAAGGATGCTACCTGATAGCATCCTTCGTTTGATTTGTCTTATGAAAACATATTCAGATTTAACAGCACGGATAAAACAATAAACAACACACCCAAAACCTTGGTTGCCGTTGAAAGCCCGCCCTCCATAGAGCGTCCTTTATTCCTGCCCCAGTAAGATTCTGCCGCACCGCTGATTGCACCGGTCAAACCCGCCTGCTTTCCTTCCTGCATCAACACAATTACTGTTAATACCACACATACAATAATGTACACGATCAATAAAATACCATGAATTATTTGTACCATGAATTATTTCCTCCATTCTTGTTAAAACATATCTCCTCCTGTGCAGCATAATCTTCTTTTGTATATCTGCAAACAAAGAAATACAGATTATATTGTATCACAGGAAACCATGCTTTTCAAGTTCTTTCTAACATTCCGCCGCTATTTTTTAAGATGCTATTTTTTTAGCAGAAGAGATTTTCCCGTCATTTCCTTTGGCTGTTCCAACCCCATAATCTGAATCAGAGTCGGCGCAATATCAGCAAGGCATCCGCCCTCCCGAAGCGTATAGCTCTGGTCATAATTAACCAGAATAAACGGAACCGGATTCGTTGTGTGTGCCGTAAAAGGCGCACCTGTCTCATAATCAATCATCTGTTCTGCATTTCCGTGATCTGCACAGATAAACAGGACGCCATCCGCCTGTTTAACTGCATCCACCGCAGCGCCGACACACTGGTCAATCCGCTCCACTGCGGCAATAGCTGCCGGAATCACGCCGGTATGCCCTACCATATCCGGGTTCGCAAAGTTAATTACAATGACGTCATATTTATCTGAAGTAATCGCTGCATTTAATCTCTCCCCAACCTCCGGCGCACTCATTTCCGGCTGAAGATCATAGGTTGCCACAGACGGCGATTTTACCAGAGAACGATCTTCGTCCTTGTTTGGCTCTTCCACTCCGCCATTGAAGAAAAAGGTAACATGCGCATATTTCTCTGTCTCAGCAAGACGAAGCTGTGTCTTTCCATTTGCCGCCAAAAACTCTCCAAATGTATTGTCAATCGTCTCTTTGACAAACGCTACCTGCTTATTGGAAATAGTCTCATCATAATCCGTAAAGCAGACAAAAGTCAGCGGCATGAAACCATTGGCACGCACAAAATGGTTAAACTCTTCATCACAGAACGTACGTGTAATCTGGCGCGCCCTGTCCGGACGGAAATTAAAGAAAATCACAGAATCCTGCGCCTTAATCGTGGCCAGAGCTTTACCATCCTTTTCAATTACAGTCGGCACTACAAACTCATCATTGACATCCTCTGCATACGAATCTGCCACTGCCTGAACTGCATCCGCTGCTTTCTTTCCTTTTCCCTCTACCAATACCTGATATGCCTTCTCAATACGATCCCAGTTATTATCACGGTCCATTGCGTAATACCGGCCATGCACGCTCGCGATCCGGCCTACACCAATTTCATTCATTTTTTTCTGCAGCTCTTCCAGAAAACCTTTTCCGGAAGTCGGCGCTGTATCACGTCCATCCAAAAATGCATGCACATAAACATTTTCTACGCCGTTTCTCTTTGCCAGCTCCAGCAGGCCATACAAATGCGTGTTGTGGCTGTGTACGCCGCCGTCTGAAAGCAGTCCAAACAAATGCAGGTCAGAACCGTTTTTCTTAACATTTTCAATAGCAGACAGCAACGCCTTATTTTCAAAAAAATCGCCATCTTCAATCGCTTTTGTAATCCTGGTCAGCTCTTGATAAATAATACGTCCCGCACCAATGTTCATGTGGCCAACCTCAGAATTTCCCATTTGTCCGTCCGGAAGTCCTACGCTCAGTCCGCTGGCATTTCCCTTTACAAATGGGCATTCTGCCATCAGCCTGTCCATCACAGGTGTTTTTGCCTGCGCAATCGCATTTCCCTCCGTCTTTTCATTTAATCCATATCCGTCAAGCACCATCAAAACAACTGGTTTTTTACTCATATCCATCCTCCATTTTAAAATTCTTCTGTTTCTATTCGCTATCCTTTATTTTGTGCAGCAGGCTGTCTTCTATGCCTTTTGCCCCTAACTTTTGAGTATACAGGATTTTTCCTAAATCGTCAAATAGCGAAAAAAGGAAACCGCTTTCAAAAACAGTTTCCCTTTTTATGCCGGCAACGGGGTAAGATTGCTGGCAGATTTCTAAATTATTTTGACATTTTAATTAATAAGTTACTGTCATCCCATACACATATACACCGCATGATTTTGAATAGATGTAATATGTTCCCGCAGAAGGAATATCATATGTCAGTGTAGCCGCTTCCGTAACGGTCTGGTCAGCAATCGTTGTCCCTCCAACGCTTCCGGAAGAAAGACGAATGGTTCTGCTCGCTGAGGTTGATGTAGATGCAATATCAACAGAAACCGTCCCCGCACCCGTCGTTGTAAATTTAATATAACGGCCGGTACTGTCTGCCCCTCCATTCATCTTTAATCTCTGGGAATAAGTTGTCCCATTAACGGTTGTTGAAGCCGTCTCAACATAAGTATTCTTCGTTGAAGAAGAACCAATTGTAAAATCGCCAACTGTGAAATCTGACGTATGGTTTCCCCATGTCATGTCATCTGCATTTAACGTAATCGTTGTTGCAGAAGACTCTTCTGTACTGCTGTCTGATGAAGATGCAATGGATAAGCTGACAATCTGCCCGCCATTGTACGCGCTCAGGGCAAGATAGCCAACTGTTGAGCTGCTGCTAATCCCCAGGCTGCTCTTTAATTCTGCTGCCGTAAATGTCACTGTAACCGTATCTGTTGCCGTAGAAGCAGCCGCATACGTATCTCCATTTACCCAGCTTCCATCCACAGACGCACCCCATCCAAGGATGCCCCAATATGCATGGTCTGAATCACTGCAGGTATATTGCAGCGTGATCACATCGCTGTCATCCGCATCCATCAGCCAGCTGGCATCAGATGTTGAATAGCTTTCATTCGCAGAGCCGCTGAAAATCACGGTATCTGTTGTATCAGAAGAGCTGCCTGCCGAACTGTCCGAATCGGATGACGCATATACAGACATAATCGCATCAATAATAGACTGCTGCGTCACCTCATATGTACTGCGGTCAAACAGACCGAAGCCATATGTTCCTGTGTAGCCATTATCCCAGACAACAGGAATCAGTCCATACTGGCTGGCATAAGTACAAACCTTCTTTGCAAAATCTGCACGGCACGCTGTATTGGCTGAATCATATGCTGATTTGTCAATCGAACCATACTCCCCAATCACAACCGGATATCCATTTTCTACAAAGGTTGTATACAACAGGTTAAAATTTGACTGCATGTAGGATTCCTGCCCCCAGCTGTCCACCTTAGAGCTGTCTGTTGCCGTTGATCCCCACTGTGTCGCCGTGGTAGATTCCTCTCCGCAGAAGCCCCATGGATCATAGTAGTGAACAGAAATCATAATTCTCTTTTCACCGGAAGCAATGTCGCTGGAAAGATAATCATCTGACGGCAATTCAAAACCATAATCGCCTGCCGTATACTCAATATTTGTGTTCCAGCCCGGAATCAAAAGCCAGCGCTTGTCGTTATTTCCGCCCGTCTGCCTGACCGTATCTACAAAAATCTGATTGTAATCATTGATATTGTCATATGCCGTTGAGGACGGAGTGCCATAAGTTCCATCAAATTCTTCATTCATGGATTCAAAAATTAAATGCTCATCATAATCTTTAAACCTTGTCGCAATCTGCTTCCACACTGCTTCATATTTTTCTTTGATTGTTGTCTGATCAGAGCTTCCGCATAAAAGCCAGCCGCCGTCCAGAGAAGTATATCCGTCACCATGCATATTAATAATAGCGTAAAGGCCATTGTCAATACACATATCAACAACCTCCTGCACTCTGTCCAGCCATGAAGAATTCACCGTATAACTGTTGCTGTCATCAATATACCCCATGTAAGATACCGGGATACGGATAGATGAAAATCCGGCATTTTTCACTGCCTGAATCAGACTTTCTGTCACTTCAGGATTCCCCCATGCAGTCTCGCACGGAATGGTATCGCTTACTGACTCCAACTGATTCCCAAGATTCCATCCTGCTCCCATGGCCGCAACAATCTCATTTTGATTTAAATCATCAAAGCCAGAAGCTTCTGATTTTGTCGCCGGAGATACAAACAGCGACACTGCCACCATAGTAATTGCCAATACACCCGATAAAATTTTTTTAGTAAGTCTCATTTGTTTCCTCCTTCTCTTTGACTACTAATTTTTGCGGACGGATTTTCCCATCCGCTTTGCAACATTTCCCCATCTTTTCCTTAACCCTAATCTTTTGCAGCTCCTTTTCCTATTATTGGCTTGTATCTCCTTGTCCTATTATTGCTTACCCCAAGATCAGTATATCATGAATCTACGATTCATGATCTTGTTGCACCCTCACATGCAAGCATGCT
>JAJQGL010000064.1 GCA_021200535.1 Clostridiaceae bacterium
AAGGATATCTGTTAAGATCTGTTGAAGAAGACGTGAAGCATGAGACTGCAGTTCTTGTAAAAGAGTTGGAGAAAAAAGCGAAAGAGGAAGCGGACAAAAAAGCAAAGGATTATGTTGTTACAGCGATTCAGCGCTGTGCGGCAGACCATGTTGCAGAAACAACGATTTCCGTTGTTCAGCTGCCGAATGATGAGATGAAAGGTCGTATCATTGGAAGGGAAGGGCGGAATATCCGTACCTTAGAGACGCTGACTGGTGTGAATCTGATTATTGACGATACGCCGGAAGCAGTTGTTTTGTCCGGTTTTGACGGGGTTCGCAGAGAAATTGCAAGAATTGCTCTTGAAAAACTGATTGTAGATGGAAGAATTCATCCTGCAAGAATCGAAGAGATGGTTGAAAAGGCTCAGAAAGAGGTTGAGTCTATGATTCGCGAAGAGGGAGAAGCCGCTACACTTGAAGTTGGAGTGCATGGAATTAATCCGGAATTGATTCGTTTGCTGGGAAGAATGAAGTTCAGAACCAGTTATGGTCAGAATGCCTTGAAGCATTCGATTGAGGTGGCTCATCTGTCCGGTCTGCTCGCAGGAGAGATTGGAGTAGATGTACGAACCGCAAAACGTGCTGGTTTGCTGCATGATATCGGTAAATCTGTGGATCAGGAGATGGAGGGGACTCATGTTCAGATTGGTGCAGATCTTTGCCGCAAATACAAGGAATCCGGTATTGTTATAAATGCAGTGGAAGCGCATCATGGTGATGTGGAGCCGGAATCTTTGATTGCAAGCGTTGTACAGGCAGCAGATACGATTTCTGCGGCGCGTCCGGGTGCTCGCAGAGAAACTTTAGAAACATATACAAACAGATTGAAAGAACTAGAAGATATTTCTAATAGCTTTAAGGGTGTAGAAAAATCATTTGCAATACAGGCGGGCCGAGAGGTAAGAGTTATGGTTGTGCCGGATAAAGTAAGTGATGATGATATGGTCCTTCTTGCACGAGATATTTCAAAACAGATTGAAGCCGAATTAAAATACCCTGGTCAGATCAAGGTCAATGTAATTCGCGAATCCAGAGTAACTGATTATGCAAAATAATCACGATGTCTATTACAAAGAGCAAAGGGAGTCGTCGAAGGACGGCTCCTTTTTATCTACAAAAAATGGAGGCAGGCAATGGTTATTTTCAGAGAAACAGAAAAAACAGCTGCAAAAATAGCTGTTCCGGAATATAGGTTCAGCCGGTTTCATAAAAAGTCCGGTGAAAAAAACAAAAGTGGGGAGAAAATGTTTGGTATTGCAGTTGATATTGGAACAACAACTGTGGAAATGGCGCTGTTTGGGTGGGATCAGCAAAAGCCTTTGGCAGAAAAGTCAGAGACAAATGCGCAGACTGTGTTAGGGGCTGATGTGATGATGCGGATTATGCATGCGGTGTCAGGGAAAGCAGACAGACTGCACCAGCTTATTGTTGGGCAGATTGAGCAGATGGCGCAGGATTGTCTGAAAAAAACACAGCTTTTTGAGCATTACCGGCAGAACGAAATTGGCCTTGTCTTTTGTGTGGCAGGCAACACAACCATGAGCCATTTGTTTTTGGGAAAAAGTGTAGAAGGGCTGGGAGGATATCCATTTTCAACCGCGTACCAGGGCAGTGTTAGGACGGTTGGGAAAGAGATTGGGATGTCTGCCTTTCCCGACGCAGAAGTGAATGTCCTGTCAGGTATTGCAGGGCATGTCGGCGGCGATGCTTTGGGAGTGATTGGCAGTGTTGGACTGTATGGAGGGGATAAGCTTCAGCTGGCGGTTGATCTGGGAACCAATGCAGAAATTATTTTGAATCAGCATGGGCGGCTTTCGGTGTGTTCGGCAGCGGCAGGCCCTGCGTTTGAAGGGAAGGGCATTGCCTGTGGCTGCAGGGCAAAGCCGGGCGCTGTCAATGGGGTGAAAATTGCGCTGGGGAGCGGGAACCTGATTTTAGAATTTCTTCCGGGACAACATGTGACAGGAATTTGCAGTTCCGGACTGGTCGATCTGATTGCACAGCTGCTCAAATGCAGACTGCTTCGTGAAGATGGGTATTTGCTTACCAGGGAGGAGGCAATGCGGCAGGGAGTTTTAGCGGCGTTGGCAAACCGGTTAGAGCAGAGAGGGGATGAGAGAATTTTTTTGCTGTGCAGTTTACAGGAAAACCCAAAGGAAATTTATCTGACGCAGAAGGATATACGGAATGTGCAGCTGGCAAAAGGTGCAATCCAAGCTGCAGTCAGCAGCATATTGGAATACCGCGGCGTTTCGCTGCACGAGCTGGATGAGGTGGTGGTCGCAGGCGCACTGGGAAATGGTTTGCGCC
Organism: Clostridiaceae bacterium; assembly: GCA_021200535.1. Lineage (GTDB taxonomy): Bacteria > Bacillota > Clostridia > Lachnospirales > Lachnospiraceae > Butyribacter. Next base: position 2,353 of record JAJQGL010000064.1, read on the forward strand.
TGGCTAACGCCGTTGCAATCGGGCTTTTGCCGGATGTCGAAAAAAGCAGGTTGCGTTTTGTTGGGAATGCAGCAATATATGGTGCGGCGCAGATGTTTTTTGAACCGGATTTTTCGGATTCCATGCAGAAGCTGGCATCACAAATACAGCATTTGGAGCTTGCCGGGTACTCCGGTTTTCAAAATAAATTAATGCAGGCAATGTCCTTTCGGAAGTATTAAAAATATGTTACAATAAAATAGTATGCCTGTGGTTTTGAAAAAACAGGAAACAAAAGATAAAGGGGATTTGGTTATTTGTGCAGGAGCGTCACAAATTAGCCCTAGTGGCAGATGAGAAATTGCCTTCGCAAATTTCTCATCGCCCCGTCGCGTAAAACGCTCCGGAATGGAGATTATTATGAAATTAGGTTTTATTGGAGCAGGAAATATGGCGCAGGCAATGATCGGCGGAGTATTGCGGTCAGGCGTATTGCAGAAAGATGAAATCATTGCATCTGCGGCAACAGAAAAAACGATTCAAAAAGTAAAAGATAGTTATGGGATTGCGACAACTTTGGATAACAGAGAGGTTGCAAAGGCAGATATTTTATTTTTAGCAGTGAAGCCGGTTTATTTTGCGCCTGTGATTGAACAGATTCGGGAAGAGCTGCCGGAAGGTCAGGTCATTGTTTCGATTGCCGCAGGAAAAACATTAGCGTGGCTGGAGGATGCATTGGGAAAAGAAAAGAAAATCATTCGAACCATGCCGAATACACCGGCGCTGGTAGGTGAGGCAATTACGGCAGTCTGCCCAAACGGAAATGTCACAGAAGAAGAGACTGCAGCAGTGTGTGACATCTTATGCAGTTTTGGTGAGGCAGAAGTGATTTCAGAATCGGTTATGGATGCAGTGGTTGCAGTTAGCGGAAGCTCTCCTGCCTATATTTTTATCTTGATTGAGGCGATGGCAGATGCTGCGGTGGCAGAGGGCATGCCGCGTCAGCAGGCATATCGGTTTGCAGCACAGTCTGTGCTTGGGAGCGCCAGAATGGTACTTGAAACAGGAAAACATCCGGCAGAGCTTAAGGATATGGTTTGTTCTCCGGCGGGCACCACGATTGAGGCGGTACGTGTGCTGGAACAGACCGGATTGCGCAGCAGCATGATGGAAGCCATGAAGGCTTGTGCAGATAAGTCACGAAATATGTAACTAGTATAGACTGGTTTCGGCATGATCATCCGGAATGCATCATATTTATAAAAGGAATCTATGAGCAGGAGGATGTCATGCATGAGAGGGGTTCGAACGTTTAACGGTTTCCGGCGCCTGGCGATGCTGCTTTTTTTTCTTGCAGCAGCGGCGGCGGTTATCTGGCAGCTTTATTTGCAAAAGGAACTTCGCACAGTATTTGGGTTGTACGAAAACATGAAAACAGAGTGCAGTGCTTCTGATGTCAGGATGGCAATGCAGGAGATGGAATATTTTCCGGTGCGGGAGGATGAAACACACAAAGCAGCCTTCTTTTTTGATAACAGTTACGGAGCTGCCAGAACCTATGGCGGCAACCGGACGCATGAAGGCATTGATATTATGACGTCCAACAACAGCCCGGGGTATTTTGAGATTCAGTCCGTATCCGATGGGGTTGTGGAGCAGATTGGCTGGCTTAGCCTGGGCGGATACCGGATTGGCATCCGGAGCGATTCGGGGATTTATTACTATTATGCGCATCTGGATTCCTATGCAAAGGGGATCCAAAAAGGAGATAAAATATCTGCAGGGCAGCTGCTGGGGACAATGGGAGACACCGGCTATGGAGAAGAGGGAACCAGAGGGAAATTTGATGTCCACCTTCATTTTGGAATGTACAGACAGGCTGACGGTGAGGATGTAAGCTGTAATCCGTATTATTTGCTGCAGTATTTGTCCGAAAAATGGGGATATGTGGAATAATGTGCAAATGAAAATTCCTGCGGGTAACGTTATTTGTGCAGTTTGTGTCGGAGGTAGGAGAATGGAAACACAATTATGGAGAGAAAGACTGGCGCCGTACCGCCTTGCAGTGGATGAGCTGGTAGTAAAGTTTAACCATGTAAAACAGCAATATCAGGACGCACGCATGTATTCACCGATTGAGCTTGTCAGCGGCAGGCTTAAACGGGTGTCCAGTATTTTAGATAAAATGCGGCGGAAGGGCGTGGAGCTATCTCAGATGGAAGAGAAAATAGAAGATATCGCAGGGATTCGTCTGATTTGCCAGTTTGTAGATGATATTGATACGGTTGTCGAGATCATCCGGCAGCGGGAGGATTTGGTGATTAAAACTGAAAAAGACTATATAACCAAAAGCAAGCCGAGCGGATACCGCAGCTATCATATAATTGCTTATTACGTTGTACAGACAATTAACGGGCCGAAACGTCTGGAGGTTGAAATTCAGATCAGGACAATGGCAATGAATTTCTGGTCGACGATTGAACATTCGCTGCAATATAAATACCGGGAGCATATGCCGGATGATCTGCGGGAACGGCTTTTGCGCGCTGCAGACGCAGTGGATGTACTTGACAATGAAATGTCGTCTGTGCGGGACGAGATCATGGATGCGCAAAATTCAAACCGGCAAAAGGCAACGATCATATCCGATATTTTAAATAATATTGAAAATTTATACTATGTTGCAAATGAGCGCGAAGTTACAAAGATTCAGAATGAATTTTTTCAAATATACCGTCAGGATGATATCACATTATTGAAACGCTTTAATAAGCAGCTGGATATTATAGCAGAGACGTACCGCGCGCAGAATCCGCAAAATATGCAGGAGGGCTTATGATTCGTTTACCGGAGGAATACTGCGGAAATATGAAACGGCTGCTGGGGGAGCAGTATCAGGATTACCTGGATAGTTTTTCAAAAAAGCCGCACACTGCCTTTCGGATTAATACCCGAAAGATTTCAGAAGAGGAATGGAAGCAGAAAAATCCCTTTCAGACCGAGCCGGTACCGTGGACAGCAAAGGGATATTACTACCGTGAAGAGCAGTCGCAGCCATCGAAGCATCCCTATTACTACGCAGGCTTATATTATATTCAGGAGCCAAGCGCCATGATTCCGGCAGATATTCTGCCGGTCTTTCCGGGAGAGCGTGTACTGGATTTGTGTGCAGCACCCGGCGGAAAGGCTACAGAGCTTGGAGCAAAACTGCAGGGGCAGGGGCTTTTGGTGGCAAACGATATCAGTGTGTCAAGATCGATGGCATTGGTGAAGAACCTGCAGCTTGCCGGTATATTTAATAGTGTTGTGACGGCAGAAGCGCCAGAAAAGCTTGCCGGAGTTTTTCCGGGTTTTTTTGATAAAATTTTAGTTGACGCACCCTGCTCCGGGGAGGGAATGTTCCGGAGGGAGCCGCGTATGGTTCAAAGCTGGCTGCAAAAAGGGCCGTCTTATTATGCAGAGGTGCAGAAAAAAATTCTGTCAGAAGCCTATGATATGCTAAAGCCGGGCGGCAGTATGGTGTATTCTACCTGTACGTTTTCTCTGGAGGAGGATGAAGCCGTTGTGCAGTGGTTTCTGGAAGAATATTCTGACATGATGGTTTGTCCGGTGGAGCAAAAGGAGGGCTTTTCTGGTGGCAGGCCGGATTTGCTGGAAGAAGGAAAACCACAGCTTCGGCATTGTGTACGTATTTATCCGCACCGTGCAAGGGGAGAGGGCCATTTTGCCGTTCTTTTAAAGAAGGCAGACGCTGCCTGCCGGCAGGGGAGTGGCATGGAAGCCGCGTGTTCCGGAGACAGTCCGGAAGGAAAAAATGGGTTTGGATGGGAGCGGATGCCAGAGAAGCAGATATCTGATTTTTGCGGGCACAGCATACAGAAGCAGTCTGGCAGACAGAAGGCAGGCGGACAGAAAAAACATTCCCCGCCGGTTTTCGATAACGCATGGAAAGAGCTAAAGAGCGGATTGCTCAAATTGCCGCTTCCGGAAGGGAATTTGTCCCTGTATAAGGATCAGGTTTTCTGGCAGCCGGTGCCGATGGAAAATTTGAGAGGAATCCGTGTTGTGGCCAACGGTATTGCACTGTGCCGGATCAAGCAAAAAATACATTGGAGCCAGAGCCTGGCACTTGCTTTTGATGATGCGCTGTCAAACCGCATTGATTTTTTGGCAGAGGATGAGAATGTGATGCGCTATCTGAAAGGAGAAACATTGCAGTTAGACAGTGACGGTGCGGGATACTTTCTGGTTACGGTGGATGGTTACGGACTGGGTTGGTGTCAGGGCAATGGAACTGGCAGTTTTAAAAATAAATATTATCCGGGCTGGCGCTGTCAATCATAAAAAAGCGGCAGGATTGCAGGATGGAGGCAGAAGATGAACAAAAAACGGGGAGAATTTGGTTATTTGAAAGCAAAGAAGAAAAAATCATTACTTGGGACATTTGCCATGGCGCTTGCGGGGTTTGTTATTTTTTTTCTGGGTTTGTTTTTAAATGATATGTCGAAGCAGAATATTTTCACAATCATTGCGGTGCTGTTTGTGCTGCCGGGGGCAAAATTTTTGGTTGGTTATATTGTCGTGTTCCCCTATCATGCAGTTTCGAAAGAACGTTTTGACCGGGTAAAAGAGAAAATGCCGGAAAATGCGCAGCTGTATACGGACATGGTTATTACCTCGGCAGAGAAGGTCATGCATTTGGATTTTGCAGTTGTAGGAAATGGACAGGTGATTGCGCTGACCGGCCCTGAGAAGCAGGATCTGGCTTATGTGAGAAATTACCTGACAAAGGGAGTGCACAACTGGGGAACGGAATACAAGGTTAAGATTCTGGACAGCGAGAAGAGGTTTCTTTTAGAAGTATCCGCTATGCAGGTAAAGGAAGCAGACAAAACAGAAGAGGACAGGGTAAAATCATTTTTAATTTCCCTGGTCGTTTAAAGCTGTAGAACGGAGAGTGCAAATGCAGATATTACAGGTTTCAGAGAGAGAGGCGGGAAAGCGCTTAGATCAGTATTTATCAAAATATCTCAGCCAGGCGCCGAAGAGCTTTTTCTATAAGATGCTGCGCCGGAAAAATATTGTTTTAAATGGGAAAAAGGCAGCGGGAATGGAACGGCTGAATGCAGGGGATGAGATCAGGCTTTTTTTGGCGGAGGATACGATTGCAAAATTCCGGGGGAGCGGCACGGAAGAGAGGCGTATTTCCCAAGGGACAGCGGACAGATCACTTTGGAAAATGCCGCCGGTTGTCTATGAGGATGAAGAGATTCTTGTGGTCAATAAACCGCAGGGAATGCTTTCCCAAAAGGCGAACAGGGAGGATGTCAGTTTGGTAGAGTGTATAACGGACTATCTGCTGACGCCGGAAGAGCAGACATCCAGTGTATTCCGTCCGGGTATCTGCAACCGTCTTGACAGAAATACGACAGGGTTGGTGGTTGCAGGAAAAACAGTAAAGAGCCTGCAGTATTTGAATGCGGTTTTCCGGGAGAGAATGCTTGAAAAATATTATCTGTGTCTGGTGAAGGGAGCGGTGAAGCAAAAGGAGCGGATTGACGGTTATTTATATAAGGATGGAAGGCACAATCAGGTGACTGTTTTAAAAAAGCCGGAAGAAGGGGCAGCGCACATTGTCACAGCATATGAGCCGTTGGAACGGACCGTGTGGAAAGGGCAGGAATACACACTGTTAAAGGTTGAGCTGGTTACCGGTAAATCGCATCAGATCAGGGCACATTTAAAGAGTATTGGACATCCCATTGCAGGTGACACAAAATATGGGGAGAAAGGCTTGTATCATCTGTTTAAAAAGGAATTTGGCGTGCGCTGCCAGCTTTTGCATGCATGGCAGATTCGGTTGGGAAATGCAGCCTGCCTTCCGGAAAAATATCATGGCATGGTGTTTGAAGCGCCGCTGCCGGATCAGTTTTGCCAGGTGCTGCATGGGATCGGTATCAGAGAAAGGAAGTGAAGCTATGCCTTCGTGGAATTCCAGAGGTCTCAGGGGATCTGTGCTGGAGGAAGCCATCAACATTACAAATGAAAAATACCGTCAGGAAAAGCTGGCATTGGTGCAGAAGATTCCGACGCCGATCACACCGATTGAGATTGATCCGAAAAAGCGTCACATTACACTGGCTTATTTTGACCAGAAAAGCACGGTCGACTACATTGGGACGGTTCAGGGGATTCCGGTCTGCTTTGATGCAAAGGAATGTGCAAAGAACGTTTTTCCGCTGCAAAATATCCATGCGCATCAGATGCAGTATATGCAGGAATTTGAAGAGCAAAAGGGAATTGCTTTTTTTATCCTGTATTTTTCAAAGGAAGATGCGTATTATTATGTTCCGTTTCGGGACATGAAACTGTTTTGGGAGCGCGCAAAGAAGGGAGGCAGAAAAAGCTTCCGCAGAGAGGAACTGGATGCGTCCTATCAGATTAACTATACCAATCAGATTTATATTCATTATCTTGAAATGCTTGCAAAGGATTTGGAATACCGGGAGGAGAAAGCTTCAGATTGGAGGAAAGAGTGATTCTAGGAATATCAATACAGTATGCATTACTGGACTTTTTTGTTTTTTCGTTTTTAGGGTGGATTTATGAGAGTACATTTGTCTCAGTCCGCAGCAAAAAGCTGGTTAACCGCGGTTTTTTAATGGGGCCTGTTATCCCATTGTATGGCTTTGGTGCGGTGCTGGTGTATCTGTTGCTGCGCCCATTTGCCAAAATACCCAGCATTCTGTATTTGATGGGAATGCTGATCGCAACAGTTATAGAATATGTAACGGCGTGGCTTTTAGAAATTGCCTTTCATACAAAGTGGTGGGATTATTCGAATGAGCCGTATAATTTAAAAGGGCGTGTTGCATTGATTCCGTCTATGTTTTGGGGGATTTTATCTCTGTTTCTTTTTGATTTTTTGCAGCCGGCGGCAGATGCAGTCATCCGTCTGATACCGGAAAAGGCGGTTCGGCCGTTCCTTGCGGCAGCCATTTTTCTACTTTTGTGCGATCTTGTTTACACAGTTATTACGACGATCAATTTCAGAAAACAGCTTGTCAGGCTGTATGACTTAAAAAAAGAGCTGGAATATCTTTTGGATGAGCTGCAGGAAGCATCACTGCGTGAAATTTTGTCTGCGGGAAGGAAGGAGCGGGAAGAAAAACCGGTTCAGAGTGAATTATCTGCGTGGGCAGAGACTTTTGCCGGAAAACTTAAGAGCCTGAGAGGAAAATCAGAGGATTCGGCACTCAATACATTGGAAGAGCGTTTCCGGCTTTACCTGGAGCACAGGAGCAGTGTCTTAAAGAAAAGACCGCTTATTGGAAACCAGAGACTTTTGGATGCATTTCCTAATATGAAGCTTTTGTCCGGAAAGCATGCAGATGTGGAGGTCAGGGATTTGCTAATGAACATCCGCAAAAAGAAAAAATAGGATTTTAAAACTGCAAATTTTTAAAATTGTAATTTTTAAAATTGTAATTTTTAAAACACAATATTTTGTACCATATATTGCAAACGAACACAAGATATGGTACAATTTTTTGTGCTGTATTTTGTAAACAGATACAAACACTGCATTATGCGCAAAAAACACCAGCGAACTAAAGTTCACAGAAATGAGGCGAATTATGAAGATCATAAAACGAAGCGGGCAGGAGGCAACCTTTGATGCCGGAAAGATTATTGCCGCCATTACGAAGGCAAACTATGAGGTTCCTGTTAAGGAGTCCCTTTCGAGAGAACAGATTCAGGATATTGCGGCAACGGTAGAAAAAATCTGTTGTGATATGAAGCGTTCTTTGAGTGTTGAAGAGATTCAGGATCTGGTGGAAGAGCAGATTATGGACAAGCGGGCGTTCGGGGTAGCCAGAAAATATATTACCTACCGTTACAACCGGGCGCTGGTGCGCAAATCCAATTCGACTGACCAGCAGATTTTAAGTCTGCTGGAGTGCAGCAATGAAGAGGTAAAACAGGAAAATTCGAACAAAAATCCAACGGTCAACAGCGTGCAGCGCGACTATATGGCAGGGGAGGTAAGCAAAGATATCACGAAGCGTTTTCTGCTTCCGCCGGAGATTACCCGGGCACATGAACAGGGAATCATTCACTTTCATGATTCCGATTATTTTGCACAGCACATGCATAACTGCTGTCTGGTCAATCTGGAGGACATGCTGCAGAATGGAACGGTTATCAGCGAGACAATGATTGAAACGCCGAAAAGCTTTTCGACTGCCTGCAATATTGCTACGCAGAGCATTGCACAGATTGCCAGTTCGCAATATGGCGGACAAAGCATTAGTCTGACGCATCTGGCACCCTTTGTTGATGTAAGCAGGCAAAAATTCCGCAGACAGGTAGAGCAGGAATTTAAGGAAGCCGGGTTAAAATATACGGGCAATCAGATTGACCAGGTTGCAGAGAGCCGCGTGTTGGACGAGATTAAAAAGGGCGTGCAGATGATTCAGTATCAGGTGATTACACTGATGACAACAAATGGACAGGCGCCTTTTGTCAGTATTTTTATGTATCTGAATGAAGCGCCGGAAGGAAGGCTGCGGGATGATCTGGCATTGATTATGGAAGAAATTTTAAAGCAGAGGCTGCAGGGTGTGAAAAATGAAAAGGGAGTTTATATCACACCGGCATTTCCAAAGCTTTTGTATGTACTGGAAGAAAATAATATCCATGAAGACAGCAAGTATTGGTATTTGACAGAGCTGGCGGCAAAATGTACTGCGAAAAGGATGGTGCCGGATTATATTTCAGAAAAAATTATGATGGAGCTAAAAGATGGAAATTGCTATCCGTGTATGGGCTGCCGTTCCTTTTTGACGGTTTACCACGATCAGAAAAACAGGCCGAAATTTTACGGCCGCTTTAATCAGGGCGTGGTTACGATCAATCTTGTGGATGCTGCCTGCTCGTCCGGCGGGGATGAAAAAAAATTCTGGGAAATTTTAGATGAGAGGCTTTCGCTTTGCAAGGAGGCGCTGATGTGCCGCCATAAACGCCTCAAGGGAACCTTGTCAGATGTTGCGCCGATACTCTGGCAATATGGCGCGCTGGCACGGCTGAAAAAAGGGGAGACGATTGACAAACTGCTCTATGGCGGGTATTCCACGATTTCGCTGGGTTACGCCGGATTGTGCGAGTGTACGCGCTATATGACCGGAAAATCGCATACCGATCCGGAGGCAAAGCCATTTGCGCTGGAAGTCATGCAGCATTTAAATGACGCATGCAGCCGTTGGCGGGAAGAGGAAAATATTGATTTTAGCCTGTACGGGACGCCGCTGGAGTCAACGACCTACAAATTTGCTAAATGCCTGCAGAAGCGTTTTGGCATAATAGAGGGAGTAACGGATAAGAATTATATTACAAACAGCTATCATGTCCATGTGACAGAGGAAATGAATGCCTTTGATAAGCTGAAATTTGAAGCGGAGTTTCAAAATCTGTCGCCGGGAGGCGCGGTCAGCTATGTAGAAGTGCCGAATATGCAGAATAATATTGAGGCAGTTTTGGAAGTCATGAAATATATCTATAACAATATTATGTATGCAGAGCTTAATACAAAGAGTGACTATTGCCAGGTCTGCAATTACAGCGGGCAGATTGAGATTGTCAGTGATAAGCATGGTAAGCTGGTCTGGAAATGCCCTAATTGTGGAAACATGGATCAGGATAAGATGAACGTAGCCAGAAGAACCTGCGGGTATATTGGAACACAGTTCTGGAACCAGGGGCGGACACAGGAAATCAGGGATCGCGTGCTGCACCTGTAAATAGTAACCCTGCAAGAAAAATTGCAAAAAGGGGTTTTCAAATTATTTGAATTGTGATATAGTTTCTTATAGAAAAACGAAGAAGAGGAATAGTAACCGCTGAGCGGAATACAGAAAGCTGCTGGTTGATGGAAAGCAGTGGAAGCGAAGCAGTGAACTCGCCTTGGAGTTGCCGGTTGAACAGACAGTAGATCAGGACGGAATCCCACCGTTACAGGGGAAGGGTATTGAGAGAAATCGATGTACCTGTGAGAGCATGTTTTTTCATGAATTAGAGTGGTACCGCGTGAGTGTATTCTCCGTCTCTATGAGCGATCGTAGAGGCGGTTTTTTTGACTGATTATATCGTGGTATCTTAAAATGAGAAGGAAATCAAAGGGGATTTCCGGAAGGAGGATATGTATGCAAGGTTTTGAAAAGTATCAGAAAAGTTATTTTATGCCGCCGGTTCCATGTTATGACTGGGTGAGGAAGGACAGTATCCAAAAAGCACCGGTTTGGTGCAGCGTGGATTTGCGGGATGGAAATCAGGCGCTGATTCAGCCCATGAGCCTGGAGGAAAAAGTGGAATATTTTAATATGCTTGTAAAGATAGGCTTTAAGGAGATTGAGGTGGGATTTCCGGCTGCGTCAGAGACAGAGTACAACTTTTTGCGCGCTCTGATTGATAGGAAGCTGATTCCTGAAGATGTTACGGTACAGGTATTGACACAGGCAAGGGAACATATCATCCGAAAAACTTTTGAGGCGGTGGACGGCGCGCCAAACGCGATTGTCCATGTATATAATTCGACATCGGTAGCCCAGCGGGAGCAGGTGTTTCGCAAGTCAAAGGAAGAGATTAAACAGATTGCAGTGGACGGCGCAGCGCTCTTAAAAGAGCTGGCAGAGGATGTGAAGGGAAATATCCGTTTTGAATATAGCCCGGAGAGCTTTCACGGCACCGAGATGGACTATGCAGTTGAGGTCTGCAACGCTGTTTTGGATGTCTGGCAGCCGACAAAGGAGGCTAAGGCGGTAATCAATATTCCGTCGACAGTGGAAAACGCGATGCCGCATGTCTTTGCCAGTCAGGTGGAATTTGTCAGTAAAAGCTTAAAATACCGCGAAAATGTAGTATTGTCGCTGCATCCGCACAATGACAGGGGATGTGGTGTCGCTGCGGCAGAGCTTGGCGTGCTTGCCGGGGCAGATCGTTTGGAAGGAACCTTATTTGGAAATGGTGAGCGTACCGGAAACCTGGATCTTGTTACTATGGCAATGAATTTGCATTCCCATGGTGTGGACTGTGAATTGGATTTTGCAAATATGCAGCAGATCAAGGAAACCTATGAGCGCCTGACGGATATGCAGGTATCTATGCGTGAGCCATACGCAGGCGAGCTTGTATTTACTGCGTTTTCCGGTTCGCATCAGGATGCCATTTCAAAAGGCATGGCGCACCGGGAGGAAAGCGGAAAGAATATCTGGTCCGTTCCGTATCTGCCGATTGATCCGAAGGATGTCGGAAGAACCTATGACTCGGACGTGATACGGATAAACAGCCAGTCCGGCAAGGGCGGTGTTGCATATGTACTAAAGCAGAATTTTGGCATCGTGCTGCCGGATAAGATGCGCGAAGAGGTTGGTTATCTGATGAAGGGTGTGTCGGATCATGCCCATGCAGAGTTAAGTCCGCAGGAGATGCTTGATGTCTTTGAAAAGACATATTCGAATCCGGAGAGAATCTTTGCGATTACCGAGGTTCATTTCCAGCAGCAGGACGGTATTACAACACAGGTGACCTTTCAGAAGGATGGAGTAACGGAGGTTGTTGAGGCAAAAGGAAACGGACGCCTTAATGCGGTCAATAATGCGATCAAAAAATATTTAGATATCAGGTATACACTGGATGTTTACGAAGAGCATTCGCTTTCCCAAAATTCCGCTGCAAAAGCAATGGCATATGTCGGGATAACGCAGGATGCAAAAGAACTGTACTGGGGTGTCAGCAGTGATGAGGATATTATTCGTGCTTCGATCGATGCACTGGAGCATGCGGTGAATCATATGCTCATGAAAACGAATACAGCGAATTGTAAGTAATTGACAGTGGGCGCTTGCAATGTGTCAGAAGAACAGGCACATTGCAAGATAGCCGCAGCTCCAGTGGAGGAATGCGCAGCCCCACATATGCTGGTGGCGTTCGAAAATATATCCCAGAACAAGGCTTAACAGGAGAGAACCCATCATAAAGATAAATCCAAATGGAAGATGCATGATAGAAAAGAGCAGGGAAGTCAGTATCACGCCAAAGGTTTTTTGATATCTGACCTGCATCAATGATTTGATACAGGTTTGTATCACACCTCTGGCAAGAAACTCCTGCACAGTGGCAGTAATCATATAATTTGTCATGCCTGCAATGGATCCGCCAATGAATTTCTCTTTTATGGGGGCCCCGCAGAGTATGAGAATCACTTTGGCCGAAAGGAGAACGAGGCATGCGCCTGCTGCCAGCAAAAGGGTTTCTTTCAGGGATTTCTGAAACATGCCGCGTTTTGGTATCAGGCCGATATCCCGCAGGGAAAGACTCGTAAAGAGGAGGATTTCTAAGAAGAGCAGAAAGGATATGCCTTCGATCATCATGGTATAATCATCTGTTTTCAGCGGAAGCTTTAGTGTAAATTTGGTCAGGCTCCAGATGGACAGGTAGCCGCTGATACAAAATACCAGTCCGGCAAATGTGTATGCGCAGTCGTGCTCGTGCTGTTTTAAGCGGCAGGCATCTGTCATATCTTCCAATAAAATCATCATGCCGGGAAAGGCATCGGAGCTTTGTTTTGGAGCAGTATGGAGCAGACTGGCGTTGATATGGAAAAAAAGCGTATCCTTTTGCGTCTGGTACTTTACCAGCTCTTTTTTAGCACTGCAGTTCTTTTTAAAGCAGTCGCGGAAAAAACGGTTAAAAGCCTTGTTTTTTTTGTTGGAAAGAAAAAGCGCATCAAACGGCTGGTTAAGCAGTTCCGCCGCAGAGTATCCAAAAAGGTCTGCAAATGCAGAATTGACATAGGTGATGCGGCCTTCGCCGTTGATTGTGACCACGCCGTCGCTCATATTTTCAAATACAATATTTTTTTGCTCAGAAGAAAGTGCTTTGGTTTGCTGTTCCTGTAATTCCATACAAGGCCTCCCTTTAGATTCTGTTGCATATCGTGTCAGCACACGGACCGGGTAAATGTTTTTTACTCTGTCCGTGTGTTTTTTTGCATCTTTAGCAGCTGGAACGTAACCATGAACAGTGCAGTGATTCCAGCCATGCCGTCAGCGACCGGTCCTGCGTACATGATGCCGTCAATTCCCAGGAAAAGAGGGAATATAAGGATGAGCGGCAGCAGGAAAATAATCTGTCTGGTCAGAGATAAAAAGATACCGCCCTTTGGCTTGCCGATTGCAGTAAAAAAGTTTGAGGTAATCGGCTGTAAAAAGTTAATAAATGTACAGAGCAGAAAGATATGGAAATAATTTTCTGCAAAGGTAAAATAATTTTCAGAGCCGTCCCCAAACAGCGAAATGATCTGGCGCGGAGCCAGCTGGAAGAGTGCGAATGCCGCCAGCGAAATCAAACATCCGCAGCCTGCCGCACGCAGATATGCTTTCTGCACCCTGTCATATTTTCCGGCGCCGTAGTTGAAGCTGACGATTGGCTGCAATCCCTGTGAGATTCCAATCACGAGAGCCATATATACCTGATTGACCTTTGTGATAATACCTGCGCAGGCAAGAGGTATGGATTCCCCATACTCAGAAAGCGAACCGTAATATTTCAGCGATTTATTCATAACGATCTGAACGATCATCATGGACACCTGGTTTGTGCAGGGCGCTGCGCCAAGGGATGTGAGCCTTGCAACATATTTGCCGCAAATACGGAAATGCTCTCTGTGCAGTGACACAGTCTGGTAATGCAGCAGCGAGAAGATTGCCATGCCCCCGGAGACAACCTGTCCGATTACTGTGGCAGATGCTGCGCCTGCCATGCCCCAGTTGAACCCGAATACAAACAGTGCGTCGAGTGCTGTATTAATGATAGCGCCGGTCAGATTGCAGATCATTGCAAAGCGCGGTCTGCCGTCTGCGCGGATCAGATGTGCACCTCCGGTTGCCAGAATGACAAACGGAAATCCAAATGATACGATTCTGGTATACGTGGAAGCATAGGGAAGTACGTTTTTCGGAGAACCAAAAAAGAGCAGCAGGGGGCGTAGAAAAAGCTGCGTGATGATTAGAAGGAGGATGCCCAGTATTACCAGCATAGTGACAGCATTTCCAATGAAAAAAGGCGCTTTTTTGGATTCCTCTTTGATAGTCTGTCCCTTGCCCATGGAGATATTAAATGCGGAAGAGCCGCCGATGCCAAACAGCAGTGCGATTGCAATGCAGGAGATGGAAAGCGGAAAACTGACGTTTGTTGCAGCGTTTCCGAGTTCCCCCGATTTTCTGCCCAATAAAAAATTGGTCAACAATGTTATACAGTGAGCTTACCAGCATGGAAATAATGCTCGGCACAGCAAATTTTGCCAGCAAAGAGTTGACATTTTGTGTTCCCAGTGGGTTTTCAGTCATGGATGTTACCTCCGCTTTTGTTATCGATTTGTAAATTTGTTTTTATCATCATAAATTTTTTTCGGAGGAATGTCAAATATAGGAAAAGCACAGAATGATCTGACCTTTAGTGAGAGTATCCGTGTGGAATTTTTTGGAAAGAAATATAATTTTTCTTTTTCAGAATGGACAGAAAAACTACTAACCGCGGGATGGCAGGAGCCGCTTTTTCGCCAAAATAGCGTTCCATCTGTGAGGCAAGCTGCGACACGCTTTTTTTTCCGTCGATCTGTGTCCAGAGATAGCTTCCCAGTTCATCAAACTCAACATAGCTGACGCTTGGACGGCGGAAAAAACGCTGTGCCAGCCGGTCACAAAAATGGCGGTGCCGGATAGAAAGAGAAACTCTTCCGTTTTCTGTTGTGTCCCATTCCAGCATGCTTTGCCGGACCGGAATATAGTCCATAAAATTTTCCTTCAAAATGATTCTCCTTTTTCAAAACGCAGAATTTGATATATTTAATCGGCTTTTCTCCAGGCGGTAAATTTTAACAGGGACAGGAGCAATAAAACAAAACAGAATAGTCCGGTCAGGTTACTGCTCAGTACAGTATTGTCGCTAAGTCCCGCGGGCAGAAGGGAGCCGAGAAAGGTTCCAAAGCTGTCACTGCCATATGGGATGACGGCAAATACGGCGAGCAGAATGCCGACCAATCCTTCTCCGGCAATTAGCCCGGCGCTGTAAAGTATGCCGTTATCGACATCTGCTTTACCGGCTTCTTTGGAAACTTTTTTCCTTTTTTCCAGATAGAGCCGTACCAGCCCGCCAAGAAGCATTGGCGTTGAAAGGTGAATCGGAAGGTAAAGCCCAATGGCAAAGGGGAGTACGGGAATTCCTAATATTTCTACTACGATGGCGATAAATACACCAATGATTACCAGAGTCCACGGGAGGTTTCCGCCCATGACACCTTCCACAACCACCTTCATAAGCGTTGCTTGCGGGGCCGGAAGCTCGGCGGAGCCATAGCCCCATGCGACATGCAGCAAGTATAAAATACCTCCGATCGCAAGAGCGGATATCACGCAGCCGAGCAGTTCGCCAAGCTGTTGGCGCAGTGGAGTAGAGCCAATCAGATAGCCGGTTTTTAAATCCTGTGATGTGTCGCCGGCAATCGCTGCAATAATACAGATGATTGTGCCGACTGTGATTGCACAGACCATACCGCCTGTCCCGCTGTTTCCCAGGGACTTTAAGAGAAGGGAGGTGATCAGGAGAGTAGCGATTGCCATTCCGGACACCGGATTATTGCTGCTTCCGACAATACCTACCATTCGGGAAGATACTGCAGCAAAGAAGAAACCGAAAAGGACGATAATCAGTGCGCCAGGCAGATTGACCGGTATGGCCGGCAAAATCCAGATGACAATGGCAATGACCAGTATGCCGGTCAGTACAAAATGCATGGGAAGCTCTCTGCTGGTACGGCTTGTCCCATTGGAGCGGATATGGATACCGCCCAGTGCTTTTGTAAAGGTTTTTGCAATCAGTGGAAGTGATTTGATCAGGCTGATGATGCCGCCGGCCGCAACGGCTCCGGCGCCAATGTATTTGACATAATTGCTCCACAGGCCGGAAGGGCCGGAAGATGCAAAAATTTCTCCGACTGTTTCGGCTGCGGGGTAAAGGAGAACATCCTGTCCAAAAAGATAAATCAGCGGCATGATGACAAACCATGCCAGAGTGCCTCCGGCAAACAGATACGAGGATATCCTGGCGCCGCAGATATAGCCGACTCCGCCAAGTGCAGGAAGTACATCCAGGCCAATCGCAGCGCCTTTATATATGTTCAGTGAAAAATTAATCTGGCTTGGAAAAGCTTTTAAACCATCCGCAATGAATTTGTATCCGCCGGCAATGCCAAGACCGGCAAATACAGTTCCTGCTTTGGAACCGCCTTCTTCGCCTGCAATCAAAACCTTCGCGCAGGCTTGTCCTTCCGGATAAGGCAGCACACCATGCTCTTCTACAATCAGTGCATTGCGAAGCGGAATCATAAAAAGAACACCAAGTATCGCGCCGCACAGGGCAATCATTGCGATTTCGACAAGATTCGGCGTATCGCCAATTCCTTCTTCTGCCCACATAAAAAGAGCCGGAAGGGTAAAAATTGCTCCTGCGGCCACAGATTCCCCGGCTGAGCCAATGGTCTGTACCATATTGTTTTCTAAAATGGATTCCCGCTTTAGCAGAATGCGAATGATTCCCATAGAGATAACAGCAGCCGGAATGGATGCGGATACGGTCATTCCCACCCGGAGTCCCAGATAAGCATTGGCGGCGCCGAAAAGAATTGCCAGCAAAATGCCAATCAAAATTGAAGTAACAGTAAGCTCAGGTACTACCTGGTCTGCCGGGATATAAGGTTTGAAGTCTTTTTTATCATCCAAAATGATGTGCCTCCTGTTGCAAGATTCGATATGCGGACCGCAAAGGCAGGAAATGCTGTGATAAATCACTCAGAAATGAGGATTTTTATGCTGGCACAATTTCTGCCTTAGGGCCCTTGTATCTTGTTGCGCCCTCACATGCAAGCATGCTCGGTCCGCTTATCATTACATCGTTAGTATGTCCTTTTTTTTAATAAATATCATTGTTTTGGAAAAAGTATTTTTGCCGGCGGAACCTTTGCAGGCAGATTATTTAATTTGCTGTTGCATCCGGTGATGCGGATGTTGTTTTGTGCTGCCGCCCTTCGGTATCAATTTCGTAATCCTCTTTGATGATCAGGTCCGACATTTTTACCAGTTCAAAGCCTTTTTCCTGCAGTCCGTCAATTAGCGCTTCCAGTGCCGCGGGAGTGTATTTGGCGCCATTGTGGCACAGGATGATGGAACCATTTCCGAGATGCTTATGGTTTAGCACGGTATTTATAATGGATTCCGTACCATAATCTTTCCAGTCCAGAGAGTCCACATCCCACTGTATTGGGTAGTAACCGCATTCTCTTGCCGTTGTGATCACGGTGTCATTGTAATCGCCGTAAGGCGGACGGAAGCATTGCATTTCCACACCGGTCAATTCCTTCACTTTATTATGGACAGCCATGATTTCTTCTTTGCATTGCTCTGCAGAAAGTGTTGACATTTGTTTGTGGTTTTCGCTGTGGTTTCCCAGCTCATGCCCGGCCTTTTGAATGGCTTTTACATCGTCCGGATATTTTTCAACCCATCCTCCTGTCATAAAAAATGTGACATGCACTTTCTTTTTTTCCAGAATATCCAGAATTTCCTGCGTGTCTTCATTTCCCCATGCTGCATCAAAACTTAAGGCTACGCGGGGCTTTTCTTCTTCTACACAGTAGATTGGAAGTTCTCTGTTTGAGATCAGTGCAGCTGTTTCGACAGCAGACTCGTTCACCAGCTTCTTTTGTCCGTAGGCAATCGCAATGCCGGATAAAAGAATGATAGACATCACGACCAGCCCGCTTTTTACAAAGCTTCCAATCATTCCTATTTCTTTATCTACATCGTAATCGTCTTGCTTTTCTGACGGTATGAAATGTTTCCCAGAGAAAAATTTAGAAAAATGATTCAGATTCATATTGCCCTCGAAAACGTTTTGTTACTATATATATGCTCTTTGCCGGTAAAAATGCAGGTTTAGCATCTGATGTACTGGTACACTGCCGCCTGTTTTTTTGCGCGGATTTTACACAGATTATACATAAGGATGGTAGTGCATTTTACAAACCGGGAGTAAGATAATATCTGTCAAAAGGCAAAGACAAAATATAAAACAGATTACGGAAAGCTTCGGCTGAAGCAGATAACAGAAAAACAGGGCTATCCAGAGTCGGAGTTTTCCAAAAAGCGAAAATGAAATGCACCATGACAGGTGCAGAACGGAGGAAAGTATGAAATTAAAAAAATTGACAGCATTAGGGCTTAGTTTGGTATGTGTGGCAAGCCTGGCAGCAGGGTGCGGCAGTTCAGATTCCGGGAGCGGTGCATCCGAAAGTTCAGCAAAAAAGCCGATTACGATTGTTTCCCGCGAGGATGGTTCCGGTACAAGAGGGGCATTTATAGAGCTTTTCGGTGTTGAGGAAGAGGATCAGGATGGAAATAAAGTAGACCAGACAACGACAGAGGCAACGATTGCAAAGAGCACAGAAGTTGTTATGACTACTGTTTCAGGTGATGAATATGCCATTGGGTATTCTTCACTCGGTGCATTGAATGATACCGTTAAGGCAGTAAAGATTGATGGTGTTGAAGCAACTGCAGAAAATATTAAGAGTGGCGATTACACAATTTCCAGACCATTTAACATAGCAACCAAGGGTGATCTCAGTGATATTGCACAGGATTTTGTTAATTACATCATGAGTACAGAGGGACAGCAGATTGTCAATGATGAGGGCTATATTCCGGTTGAGACAACAGAAAGTTATAGCAGCAATGGAGCGACAGGAAAAGTAGTTGTAGCAGGTTCTTCTTCCGTTACACCAGTTATGGAAAAATTGTCTGAGGCATATATGGAGGTTAATTCCGGTGCAGAGATTGAAGTGCAGGAAAGTGATTCTACAACGGGCATGACATCTGTTTCAGAGGGAACCTGTGATATCGGCATGGCATCCAGAGAGCTGAAGGATGAAGAAACAGAAGCCGGTTTAACTGCTACAGTTATTGCGATGGACGGTATTGCGGTGATTGTAAACAAAGAGAACGAATTAGATGATTTGTCTACGGAAACGGTGAAGGCAATCTATACTGGCGAAATTACAGACTGGAATGATGTTTCTGAGTAGGTTTATCGGATTTGAGTGACATGCAGTGCAAAATGCATTGCGGATGTAAGCTGTGTGCCGGACAGCTGCCCGGCACACGCTTAAATTGACAACAGGTAAAGGAAAGAGGACGAATATGAAAAGAAAAAATATTGCTGAAAAAGTCATGCATATTGTATTTCTTGTTTCTGCATGTGTGTCCGTGCTGTGTGTTGTCCTGATCTGCGTGTTTTTATTTGCCAATGGAATTCCGGCCATCGGGAAAATTGGTGTGGCAGATTTTCTGTTAGGAAAGACATGGCAGCCGAGCAACGGGATTTATGGCATTTTGCCAATGATTCTGGGCAGTATTTATGTGACAGCGGGAGCAATTATTGTAGGTGTTCCGATCGGGCTTTTGATGGCAATTTTTATGGCAAAGTTCTGCCCGAAGCAGATTTACCGTCCGCTGAAAAGCTGTATTGAGCTTCTGGCAGGCATCCCATCCGTTATATATGGTTTTTTTGGACTGATGGTGATTGTACCATTTGTCAGGAATACTTTTCGCGATCAATTTGGCGGAAATGGGCTTTCCATTCTTACCGCATCTGTATTGCTTGGGATCATGATTTTGCCTACCATTATCAATGTGTCGGAATCATCCATCCGTGCAGTGCCGGAAAAATATTATCAGGGAGCGCTTGCACTGGGTGCAACGCATGAGAGAAGTGTGTTCCTTACCGTTGTTCCGGCTGCAAAGTCCGGAATTATGGCAGGCATTATTTTAGGGATAGGCCGGGCGATTGGTGAGACAATGGCAGTGATTATGGTAGTAGGAAATCAGGCAAGAATCCCGACGGGAATTTTTGAGGGAGCAAGAACACTGACAGCTAATATTGTCATGGAAATGGGATATGCAACCGGGCTTCACAGGGAAGCGCTGATTGCAACAGGCGTGGTACTGTTTGTGTTTATTTTGATTATTAATTCATTGTTTTCTATCTTGAAAAGAAAGGAGGAGGCATAATGGAACAGGTGACAGACACAAAACCGGTTAATGTCCGGACTGCGAGACAAAAGCTAGATTCTTATTTAAGGCATAAAGGTTCTTTTCTCGTTTTTTTACTTACTATATTGGCAGCAGTTATTACAACATTAGTATTTCTATTTCTGATAGGCTATATTTTGATAAAAGGAGTTCCATATCTGACACCGGAGCTGTTTTCCTGGAACTACAATTCCGAAAATGTGTCAATGCTTCCTTCTATTATTAATACACTCCTGATGACAGGACTGGCATTGATCTTTGCAGTTCCTTTGGGGATCTTTGCCGCTATCTACATGGTTGAGTATGCCAAAAAAGGAAACCGTCTGGTTAAGGTTGTCCGTGTAACAGCAGAGACCTTATCCGGCATCCCGTCTATTGTATATGGATTGTTTGGCATGCTCTTCTTTGTAGGTGTTTTAAAGCTGCAGCTTTCCCTGCTGTCTGGTGCGCTCACTGTGGCAATTATGGTTTTGCCGACGGTGATGCGGACGACAGAGGAGGCTTTACTTGCCGTACCGCAGAGCTTTCGGGAGGGAAGCTTTGGACTGGGTGCAGGCAGGCTGCGTACCGTGTTTCGGGTAGTGCTGCCGTCCGCAGTGCCTGGCATTTTATCCGGTGTTATACTTTCTACCGGACGTATTGTCGGTGAAACCGCCGCATTAATTTATACAGCGGGCACCATGGCGAAGATACCAACAAATGTTTTTTCATCAACAAGAACCCTGGCAGTACATATGTATCTGTTATCCAATGAGGGACTGCACACCAGCCAGGCTTTTGCAACTGCGGTTGTGCTTTTGGTTCTTGTTATTTTTATCAATATGATCTCAAATTTTATAGCAAAGAAATTGTCTGCGTATTAGTGTACGGACACACTGGCAATTAGGCAAATGTGTCTGCATCAGCGCGCTGCCCGATGTATTCGACAGGAAAGGATGAATGCAGCGCAGAAATGAGGAAGAGTAATGGATAATACAGTTGTAATGGATGAAACACAAAAAAAAGAGGAGACTGCATATAATCGTATGGCGAAATTCCATATAGATGGATTAGATTTATATTACAATGATTTTTATGCTTTGAAGAAAATTAGCATGGATATTCCTGAAAAACAGATAACGGCATTTATTGGGCCGTCTGGCTGCGGCAAATCAACATTTTTAAAGACGTTGAACCGCATGAATGATTTGGTGGAGGGATGTTCTGTCACCGGGGAGGTTCTGCTTGGCGGTGAAAATATCTATGGCGACATGGATGTAAATTACCTGAGGAAACGCGTCGGGATGGTATTTCAGAATCCGAATCCGTTCCCGATGAGTGTTTATGATAACATTGCCTACGGGCCAAGAACCCACGGTATTCATTCGAAAGCAAAGCTGGATGCGATTGTAGAAAAATCGCTGAAGCAGGCTGCGATCTGGGATGAGTTAAAGGACCGTTTGAAAAAGTCAGCGCTTGGTTTGTCCGGCGGACAGCAGCAGCGTTTGTGTATTGCCAGGGCTCTGGCGGTGGAACCGGAGGTGATCCTGATGGATGAGCCTACGTCGGCATTGGATCCGATCTCTACTTCACGTATTGAGGATCTTGCCATGGAACTGAAAAAGGATTATACCATTGTCATGGTGACACATAATATGCAGCAGGCAACCAGAATATCGGATAGAACAGCGTTTTTCCTGCTTGGGGAAATGGTGGAGTATGGCGATACAGACCAGTTATTTTCTATGCCAAAAGAGAAAAAGACAGAGGATTATATCACTGGACGTTTCGGATAAAACAGAAGCAGACCGATACGCTGGTAAAGAAATTCACGCAGAATTTGTGTTCGTGCGCACTTGACATAAATTCGTTATGCGTAGAGAGTGTGCGCAGAAATGAGGATTTCTATGAGAAATGAGTTTGAAAAACAACTGGAAACGTTAAACAATGAATTAATAGAAATGGGAAGCATGATTGAGCGTGCGATTGAAAAAGCAGTCCATGCACTGGTGAATCAGGATATTGAGGTGGCAAAGGCGACTGTTGAAGC
This sequence comes from Clostridiaceae bacterium, assembly GCA_021200535.1. Lineage (GTDB taxonomy): Bacteria > Bacillota > Clostridia > Lachnospirales > Lachnospiraceae > Butyribacter. The sequence continues at coordinate 24,562 of JAJQGL010000064.1, forward strand.
AGATGCGGATATTGATCATCAGGAGAAAAAAATTGAGGGGCTTTGTCTGAAGCTTTTATTGCATCAGCAGCCGGTAGCAAAAGATTTGCGGACAATATCCTCTGCGCTGAAAATGATTACGGATATGGAGCGGATTGGTGATCATGCGGCAGATATTTCAGAGATAACGATCTCCATGGAAAAGAAAAATGAGTCCTCAGACTGCGACCTGATTCGAAAGATGGCAAAAGAGACAACCGTCATGCTGGTAGGGGCAATCGGTGCGTTTGTCAACCGGGATCTGGACCAGGCCAGAGAGGTCATTTTGTTGGATGATGTGGTAGATGACCTTTTTGTACAGGTGAAAGATATGCTGGTAGTCCAGCTTTGCAGCAACAGCAGTGACGGTGACCGCGCCACAGATCTTTTGATGATTGCAAAATATTTTGAGCGGATTGGTGATCACGCTGTTAATATTTCGGAATGGGTTATTTTTTCGATTACAGGAAAGCACAAATGTGCAGTGTAATATACTTCCTCATAATAAAAAGACAATGGTGCAATCCCAGAAATGGGATTGCACCGTTGTCTTTTCGTCAGTTTTTTAGAAATCAATGGATACCTTGCCGCTGCTGATGGCAAAATCCTTTTCCTCCGGCAATTCATTGCTGTCCTCTGTCATTGCCTTATTCATTGCATCATTAAATTCAGAAATTGCTTTTTCGTCAAGAACAGAAATCGAAATCGTAAAAACAGTTTGCTCATCCATATTTCCAATGTAAAGCAGCGCATCTGACACTTCGCATCCGATGCCTGAACTGATAGAACCGTTCTCGTTGGAAAAAGAAGGGGAATTATATAACGTCAGGTCCTGACTGACTTCCCCTGTATATTCACAATAGCAGAGAAAATCGGGATGAAAACTATCTGCCGCGGATTCCCTTTTGAAAACAGTAAAGGTGAAATTTCCGTCTACTGTCACTTCTTTTGTATATCCAATGTTTTCCTCAATAGAATACATTTTTGCAAAAGAGGCATCATCAAGCTCTGCGTCGCCGAAATAGGAAGTATACTGATAATTTTGCGGGTCAGAGATATCTATGGTGGCGTAATTATTTCTTGTAGTTTTTCCTGCGTTATTGTATGCTGTCTGCAAAGAATTAGAAAGAATTCCGCAGAATAAAATCAATACAATAATTACGGCGATCATAATGATCTTCGGAATGTCTATGAGCCGTTTTCCGCTGATTTCCCCTGACCTGATTTTTTTGTTAATGCGGTTGGTATAGATTAAATAATAAATAAACACTGCCAGAACAGCAAGTAAAATAATCCCAGCGCAAATCGCAACTATATTTACCATAGTAATCCTCCTTTATAGGTTAAAAAAGTCTTTAAATTCTTTTATAGGTTAAAAAAATCTTTGAACTTATAATAATAAGTTCTTGTGACATCAACCTGTGTACCGTTGGTAAGTGTCAAATGAAATTTACAGCTAAGTGCAGGCCGGATTCGAAATATTGAATTTGCCTGTATGATAACAGAATTACTAATTCTGATAAACTGATCTTTCGGAAACAATGCTTCCAGCTGATAAATTCGCAAATCTGTTTTATAGCGGTCTTTTTTGGTGCAAATAAAGACATCATGACCAAGTGATTCTGCAAAGCAAATGTCCTGCAACGGTACAATAACAGTATCTGTACCATCTTTACAGCGAAGATTTTCATCTCTGTATGCTTCTTCCGTAAGAATGAATTGAGCATCCTCTGAAATTTCAATTCCCGCTTCTTTCAGTTCATTTATTACAGTTTCTTTACTTTTTGGGCTGAGTTTCAATCTGATTTTCATAGCTTTCCTCCTTCCAGCAATAATTGTAATCATATTTTCTGCACAATCAAGTATTTATGAATAACTTGCACATCAGGCAGAATAACTTTCATAAATGATTCGTGCAGCGAATATTAAGCAGCTGGCAAGTCAAATTATCTAAAACTTATTTTCGCTGTACTCATCTGCAAAAAACATTGCAAAATAATTTGTAAAAAAAGATTTGTAAAAAAGATTTGTAAAAAATCAAAAAAGTACTTGACATTTATTAGGAGGGATGATAAGATATCATTCGTTGGCGCAAAAAAGTCAAAGACATCTTTTGACAGCCTGCGACAACCTTTGAAGCTTGATAACTGAATAGTAAAACAACCCTGAAAATTCTAAAAAAGGCGAGAAG
>JAJQGL010000117.1:0-21814 GCA_021200535.1 Clostridiaceae bacterium
AATACTTTCGATAGTTAAAGTCTCAAAAAGTACACTTTTTGAGACTTTTTTCCATAAAAAAAAGATGCATGGATTTTCTTTCCATACACCTTACTTCTGACACTCTGTAATATCAAACGCCTACTGCCTCTGCTGCTTTCTGGATACCTTATCTTCATACATCTTTTTATCTGCTGCATGAATCAAATCCTCCGCATTGACGGCAGCTGTCAATGCATGACAGCTGACTCCCAGGCTCGCACTAATACGGTATGGTTTTTCACTGACACCAACCGTATTTGCTATATTATTCTGAATTTTTCGGACAAGCCGGTCAAACGACAAATCCTCCTCCTTTTCAACAATCAGCACACAGACAAATTCATCACCGCCAAATCTGGCACAGACTCCATTATTATCTACAATATCTGCAATCGCTCTTGCCAGCGTAATAATTGCAAAATCGCCCTCCGCATGCCCATAGGTATCATTAATCTTTTTCAGTCCATCCATGTCTGCAGAAATAACATACAGATACTTTTCCTGTCCCTCATAAATTTTCAGGATTTCATTTAGCTTTTGATAAAACCCCCGGCGGTTGTAAATCCCTGTCATGGAATCCTGCAGATACAGCGCAGAAATTTCATCATACGCATGCATCAAATCCTCATTCAATGCAAGAAGCTCACAATTATGCAATACTGTACTGATCGCATGAGACAAAAACATCGCAAATTCGTTGCACCGCTGCAGCCTTCTGTCATCCATATCACACATGCCTTCTACCGTATAGCCATATGCTTTCTTTCCTGCATTGAGCAGCCGCACAACCAAAATATCCTCCCCATTTTCCCAATTCAGAACCTCCTCAAGGTTCGGAATAAACTCAGAGATATCAAACTGCGAACCCACCGGCTGAAACTCTTGTTTAACCAGGCGAAGAATAGTTGTCATGTTCCGGAATTGATCCGGCACCTGATACGAATCCATAAGCTCGGTCTTAACACAGGCAAACCGAAAATGATCGTTCCAGAGCTTGACGCTTTTCGGCAGCACAGCCATTACCCTGTTGACCGAACATTCGCTGCCAACTGACATCAGCATTTTTTTCATTTCAATATTGTGCCATGCACAGTCTCCTACATCTTCATACAAGGTCGCAATAATTTGGTTTTTTTCATCCTGTTTTCTGGAAAAACATCCGCAGGATTGGTTTCTTGAAAGGGTAAACGTTATGTAATTATCAGACGGCCTGACTTCCCCGCTCTCCAGCGCCTCAAACAGGTTTTGAAAAATATCCTCTGCTGCTTTGTGATAATCCGGTTCCCCGGTTGTCAGCACCGGAGAATAATATTTGCCCACCTGTGTCCCATCAAATCCTGTCACGATAATATCATCCGGCACAGAATATCCGGCCTCATACAGCATAGAGCAAACAGTCAGCGCCATTGCATCATTGGCGCATATAATCGCCTCCGGCATCTCAAGATCACTTTCAAAGAACGCATTGACAACGTCTCTGGTCGGTCTGTCCCAAAACTCCCCATATCCCAGACGTTCCGGCTCAAACTGGATTCCATTTTCCTGTAATACCTTTTTATATGCAGAAACACGCTGCTCTGAGAAATCATTATTTCGGTATCCCGCAATCATATTGACCCTTCTCGCTCCATGATCCTCAACCACATGGCGGACAACTGCTTCGAACCCATCCCCATAATCAAGCGTAATATTATAACAGCCCTCCAGTTTCCGATCCACCGAAAAAACAGGAATCTTTTTTTCATGCCCAATTTGGACGATCGTCTGGATTAACGTCTGATTTTTCATTGTCTCTGTAAATAAAATCAGGCAGCTGAAATCCAGGTTTTTTGCAAGAGAAAAAAGCTGGCACTCTCCCAGAATGTCATCCGTATCCTCTTCGGAATCCGTATCTGAAGAAAAAAACGATTGTATAATATTTATTTTTCACAGCAGTTTTCCGAATTTCAGAAATAAAACGCATCACATTCTGATCAAATATTCTTGTTCCAAATATGCCGATAATTTTTCTGTCCATACTAATCCCCATTCCGGAGCGTTTCACGCGACGAGATGCCATCAATGCTATTTGTGACGCTCCTGCACATTTTTGCTGTACTATGCATAAATATATTTCTGTTCAAATTCAGCCAGAGGAATTGGCTTGGAGAACAGATAGCCCTGCGCTTTATCATATCCATAGTTTGTTAAAAGATCAATCTGCTCTTCCGTTTCAACCCCTTCAAAAATAATATCCTTCTTTGCAGACAAAATCAGATTGCCAATCTGGTTGATATATTCCTTTTGTTCCTGCGACTCATAGTGGTCAATAAAGCTTTTGTCTACCTTAACAATGTCAACCGGCGCAGATAACAGCATATTCAGGGAGGAATATCCCGTGCCAAAGTCATCTATATCAATCCGAAAACCGCTTTGGCGCAATACTGACATCTGACGGTACAGATCGGTCCGGTTGTCAACAAATGTACTCTCTGTAATCTCAATTTCAATATATTTTGAATCAATTCCGTATTGCTTTGCCATGTCAATAATCTTTTCAAATCCCTTCAGGCTCTTAAAATGCAGTCTGGAAAAATTCACAGAAACCGGAACCAGCTTTTTCTTGTCCTTCTGCCATTTAACCAATGCCTTAAGCACCTGTTCATAGACGCACATATCTACATCCACAATAAAGCCCGCATCCTCCAAAATCGGAATAAACTGATCCGGATAGCGGTATGTACCATCTGAATTGCGCCATCTGACCAAAGCTTCCGCCCCAGTCACAGTACGGTAATTCATCGAAAACTTCGGCTGCAGGAATGCCTCAATCTGACCTTCTTTAATCGCATCCTGTACACTCCCGACAACATCCAGCACCTTTTTGCGCTGTGCTTTCAGCTCGTCCGTAAATACGCCAATCGTATCAAAATGCTGTTTTTTGACATGCTTTCTGGCGTGATTTGCTGCATCCACCATACGGAAAATCATATAGTTTGGCTGTTCAACAAAATAAATGCCCGTTGTGACATACAAATCACTCTGCGGATATTTGTTCTGCAAATATTCGGTAAACTCCGTATTGACTTTGCGCACCCTGTTTTCAATCTCGCTCCTGCTGTCACGAACCGAAAATATAATAAACCGGTCTGCTTCCAAACGGCTTAAAATAACATGCTCTTCATTGTCCTGTTTAATCCTTCTTGCAAATTCGCGCAGGACTTTGTTGCCCTCCTGATATCCAAAATTTTCATTCAGATACGAAAAATTACTGATATCCGAGTAGGAAAACGCATAGGTTTTATCCGTATCAAAATGGCGCAGCAGCTTCTGTACTTTTCTCTGAAAAGCTGCATACTGATACAGTCCCGTCAGTTCCTCTCTCGACAGGTCCTCGATTTTCTTTTTATCCTTCCTCTTCTGAATGCGCAGCGCCATAAAAGAGGATATCAGCTTACTCAGCTGAAGCAGCGAATTAACCGTATTATATGACCAGCAGTCCTGTGCCTTCCGAACCGTACAGGACAAATACCCGATCGGGCGGCTGTTATCGTATAACAAAATATTAATATATCCCTCAAAGCCTCTCTCTTTAAAAAATAACTGATCGTTTTTGGAAAAAAATACCGTGGAGATATCCGGCACGACGCTGATTCCCTCATCTCCAAAGCTTGTCATAAAACCGTCCCATAAATCAATGTTTGCCACCTCTGTAATATCAGAAAGCACCCCTTTGTCCCTTGTCCACTTATTGGTTACTCTCATTAGATTGTTACCCTCAAATTCAGCAAGCATAACATCATCAAAATGAAATTTCCACCCGGTATGCTGCAGCAGCATATCTGTGCTGCTGTCCAAATCTCTGGAATCTGACAGCAGGCCCGCTGCAAAGGAAACAAAATCATGGTCAAAATTAACCATCTGATCTGCGTCAGGCCAGTTAAGCATACTTTGATTACATAGCTGTGAATCCTCCGTCTGCATCCCTTCTTCGTAAACTGTCACAACAACCGGAAGCTGCTGCGCTCCGTGATACAGCGCACATTCCACCTTATCAAATACAGCCTGTACCTCTTTCTCTCCGGGCTTTAAATGGTAAATGCCAATCCGGATCTGCGGATCAAGCGTTGTATTTCTCCCAAAATAAATTTCTTCTAACCGCTCTGCAATCTGATGAATCTTATCTTCAAACTCCCTCGCATCCGCATCCTGCATAAAAACAGAGAAACACCCCTTTGAAATACGGCTGATAATCGGATTATCCCCGCATGACAAAAAATACTGTTCCAGCATAATCGAAATATTTTTAATCACCGCAATGCAGAATGAAAAACCATATTCCTCTGCAACATCATCAATATTATACAAATCAATCATTGCCACATGGAACTGTTCAGAAGGATACTCGGAAAACAGCTCCTGCATCTTTTTCTCCGCCTCCGGAAAGCTGTCAAACTTTGTGACAGAATCAACACTTTCTTCTGTCTCCAGTTCCAAATGTTCTTTATTATACGCAGCATTCTCCTTTTCCACGAGAAACACCTCCCTTAAAAACATGGTCAAATTTCAAATGACCACTCCATGCCGCATTGCATGCAGCAGCTGCCTGCAACAGGGCAATCCATGTATCCAATGAGGGAAAAATACCCTTTATCCCTTTTATCATTATATAATATTCTTTCAGAAGATACAATTCCCAAAATAAAAATGCTAAAAAACCGGAATTACAAAAATGCTGCCTAATGTTTTTTACATGCCTTTGCAGCTTTTTTTCCGGAAAGCACCGCACCTTCCATCGTGGCAAAGGAAGAGGTCAGCGTATAATCCCCTGCCAGTACCAGACCGGCAATACCTGTTTTCTGCGGCGGGCGCAAGCTCTGGCTTCCTTTCTCCAGAGAATAAAAATCGTTGTCCTCTGCCACCTTTCTCACTGCCTTTATATGTCCCTTTATATTCACGCCCAGCTCCTGCAGCTCTTTTAACACAACAGGCAAAAGCTGCCTGGTATCTTTTTTTGCATTTTCCCGTGGATTTCCCAGGATAATGGACAGCCTTCCTTTGGATTTCGGAAATGTAGAGCGCGACTGCTCTGCAAAGCTGACAAGATCGGTTCCGGGGCCGAAAGTAGTGATATCCTTTGGAAGCGCCGGGCACTCCAATTCAAGCTGAAGGCTGCAGGCTGACATGGTTGGAAGGGCAAAAAGTTTTTTGAGTTCCTTTCTGTCCTGAAGCGGTTTAAGAATTTTTTGCGCAGCCGGAAGTGTTGCAGCAATCACCGTTTTTGCCGCATAATATTCTTTTCCTTTTCCGGTCTTTACCCCGGCGACACTTCCGTTTTTTAACAGCACCGTTTCCACTTTTTCGGAGAAGCAAAAGGTTCCGCCCATATCCTGAATGGCTTGCTGCACCGGCTTGCACATAATTTCTGTCATCCCGCCCTTGAACGCACCAATGCGCATTTTGTAAAATCGGGGAATTGCCGGAGCAAACAGTCCAAAAAAAGCATACGCCGAATAATTTTCCGGCGGCAGAAAAAAGATGCCGCTGCTAAGCGGCTCTAAAATCAATCTTTTTGCCCGTTCTGTCACATGGTAACGGTTGGCATATTCCGTCACAGAATACCGGTCAAGGCGTTTTGAAAATAAATAACTCATAAAGCCGCAGAGAAAAAACGGAACAAGCGACAGCTTATCCCTTGCTGACCAGCAATCGCGGTTTCCCAAAATTCCGCGAATCATCTTTTTCGGGCCAAACACCGGAGCCACTCCAAGCACCAGCTTTTTGTGCTCGCCCCGAATCAATATGTCAGCCTTTTCTTCCCATGTCACCATTTCTTTCAGCTGTACTCCGCACTTTTTCATAAGCTTCGGCAATGCAGAATAATACCCTATATAACGGTGCAGACCGGATTCTACAGGGACACCCCGGTCCTGAAAGGACGACGTTCTTCCTCCTGCATAGGAATGTGCCTCCAGCACAAGCACTTTTGTCCCCCTGGCAGCAAGCTCGTAGGCACAGGATAATCCGGAAAGCCCGGCTCCGACAATGATCACATCATATTTTTCTTCCTTCATAGCGGCAATCCCCTCTCTAAAAAACAGATAAAAAATTCTCTTAAGCATTAGCCTGTCCAAATGAACCGGACTATATACTTGTGCAGCGCCATGAAAGCATCTTATGCATTTCTTCTGCGGATACGGCTCCTTTCCGTGCGCATCCAGTCTTTTTCCTTCTCCGGAATCCGGCGGGACTCAATACATTTTTGCAGCATCCGAATAGCGGTTTTTTTATCAAGAGCGATACCGTCCCCTGTCACCAGACAATGCTTTGTTTCCTCCGGATATTTTGCCCATGCCGCAGCAAATGCCCAAGCCACTGCCATACTGGCATAATATGGCTCTGTATCCAGATTTTTTAAAACGGCTAAAACACGCTCTATATATTCCGGTACAAGAAAATGAGACATCAGCATAACTGCCACAACACGAATTTCATATTCCCTGTGACTGTTCTGATATCTCATAAGAAATTCCCATACCCTGGCACGGTTCTTTTTTGCTGCATGAAAGGTTGTGCAAAAGGAATCATTGACAGACCAGTTGTCAATGCGCGGAATAAATCCTGCAGCGTATTGCAGCAGCTCCCCGATGGGTGCCTCTGCATAGCCCAGAATCATCCCCTGTATCATCACTTCCTCAAAGTACAAAAAGCAATCCCAGGAAAGATATTCCCTCCATTCCTCCTTTGCCATGCCCCTTGCTAAAACACGGAGCTTCGGCAGGCGGATTCCCAGCATATTTTTCACCCCGGGAACCAGCGCACTGCTAAATTTCTGATATTCCTCTTCTGCACTTGCACGCAATTTTTTCTGCAGTTCCTCCTGCGTCATCTCCTTTTCCTCCGTTGTGCGTCAGCCTGTCACCAATTCTTCCATTAAATCGTGCACCGTGACAATTTTTTTAATTCTCCCAACAATTTCTCCGACAAAAATCAGCCCGTGCTCGGTATCTCCCCGCACTGCATTGATCAAAGCCTTTGTAATACAATAAGGGACCTTTGCCGGATTACATTTTTCCAGACAGTGAAAGCATTTTGTAACCGGAAGCGGTTTTTCCTCAATAATTTTTACAAACTCATTTTTCAGCGCTCTTCCCGGCATCCCTACAGGGCTCATCACAATCTCAACATCTTCTCTTTTGGCATCAAGATATGCCTGCTTATACCGTTCATCTGCATCACATTCTTGCGTTGCTACAAATCTCGACGCAATCTGCACACCGGATGCACCAAGCGATATTGCATGGCAGATGTCATTATGATCAAAAATACCGCCAGCCACAATCACCGGAATCGGCTGGTTAAATTTTTCTTCGTATTGCCGGACAACTGCAATGATTTTTTTAATCTCCTCATCATACTCTGCATCTGTCAGCGTGCCGATCTGATCCACTTTAAATCCCAGGTGGCCTCCCGCCTTTGGTCCTTCTATAACAATAAAATCGGCTGTTCTTCCATATTTTTTCTCCCAGTTGCGAAGCATCAGCATCGCCGCTTTCTCGGAAGACACAATCGGCGCAATTTTGCAATTCGATCCGGCAACGTATTCTGGCAGGCGAACCGGCAGCCCTGCTCCTGAAATCACAACATCCGCCCCTGCTTCCACAGATTTTTTTACATAATCCGGATAATCTTTTGTGGCAACCATGATATTTACGCCCACCGGCCTGCCGCCGGAAATTTCCTTTGCTTTTGCAAGGTGTTTCTCAATCGCCCGCATATTAGCCTCTTTCTGGTTTTGATCAAAATCCGGTTCATCATATCCAATCTGTGCTGTAGAAATAATTCCCAGGCCGCCATTCGCAGATACTGCTCCTGCCAAGCGGCTTCTGCTGATGCCAACTCCCATTCCCCCCTGAATAATTGGATATTTAATCGTTAAATCACCAATGCTTAATGCCTGCAATGTCATCTTCCTTACCTCCATCTGCTGCATTCTATAACAAATCCGCGAACGCTAATTTGACTTTTAACTTCACCTGACATAGTTTTCAAAACTATGTTATGTCTTTTTTCATTCCTTGTCAATAGTTTTCCAAAAATATTGCAAAAATATATATCGCCAAAAAATATTCTGGCAATCTGTTTATAATAGCGCAGATGAAAAGAAGCCACCCGGCAAAACGCCGGATGGCCTGAAAAATTCATGTATTATTATTTTCTGATTCCTAATTTTTCAATTAACGCACGGTAACCCTCGATATCCTTCTTCTTTAAATACTCAAGAAGATTACGTCTCTGTCCAACCATCTTTAAAAGACCGCGTCTGGAATGATGATCCTTCTTATTTACCTTTAAGTGTTCTGTCAGCTCAGAGATACGGGCTGTCAAAATTGCGATCTGTACTTCCGGAGAACCTGTATCCTCTGGTGTACGGCCATATGTCTTGATAATTTCTGCTTTCTTTTCTTTACTAATCATAATAGTAAACCTCCTGTTTATTTTTCCATTCACCAGTTACCAAGAAATGGGCGGAGCGTCCAATTTCTGAGTAATGGCATAACAACTCTGTTAGGATACCACATTTAAAAACGCTTGTAAAGCCCTGCCATCTAAATTTTAGCATTTAAAAATTTGACACTGACTTTATTTTCCAGGTGAAAACAGTATATTTGCTTTGCAGATATATACTGTTTTCGCCTGGTGAATTTATTATTTCGCCTTGCGGTCAGCTCTTGCTTCCCAGTGTAACGTTAAGCTCGACTTCTTTATACTCACCATTATCCAGCCGTTTTACCACAACCGTTACCTCTGTCCCCGCTTTCAGTTTAGAAAGCTTTTCCTGCAGACCCGTCATGGTTGTAATAGTCTTTCCATCCAGCTCAGTTATCACATCGCCCGCTTGCATCCCAGCCTCTTCTGCCGGTGAGCTTTCAGACACCTCTGCCACATAGACGCCCTCTGGGATATTATAATACTCGGCATACTGCTCATCAACTTCCTGTCCGGTAATGCCAAGGTAACCCTGCTCACTTTCGTCAATCTCTTCTGATTCAATTATCTCATTGATAATCGGCACAGCCGTAGAAATCGGAATAGCAAAGCCCATTCCCTCTACATCCGTATCCGCATACTTTGAAGAATTGATGCCAATGACAGCGCCTGCTGAATTTACTAAAGCGCCGCCGCTGTTCCCCGGATTGATAGCAGCATCCGTCTGAATCAGCTTCATAGTCACATCCTCAGAAGCAACTTCACGGTCTTTTGCACTGATATACCCTACTGTAACAGATGTTCCATAGCCCAATGCGTTTCCAATCGCAATCGCCTGGTCACCGACACTGACATCATCAGAATCCCCCAGTGTTGCCACCTTGATATTGCTTAACGTATCGCTCGACAGGTCATTGGTAAGCACCTGAACAACCGCCAGATCCGAATCCGAATCCGTTCCCTTAACCGTCGCATCATAGATGGACTCATCATTAAATGTTACTGAAACCTTCGTGGCGTCTGATACAACGTGATTATTTGTAACAATATACAAATATTTTTCATCCTGCGCCACAATGATGCCGGAGCCGCTTCCCTCTGAATCCTGTTCATAGGTTCTGCCAAACATATCGCTTGTCGTCTCCGTTACTGTCACATCAATCGCAACGATCGACGGCAGGACATTTTCCGCCACTTCACTCACACTGCCATCTGTGCTTGAGGTAGTTGTGGTAGTCGTAGATGCAACTGTCTTTGCCTCTGTTGCTACTGCATCGCTTTCTGATGATTCCTCTCCGACAACAACCTGATTATATACATAAGATACTCCCTCAAAGCTAACACCTCCTACCAGTCCAAATACAACTGCACAAGCTGCTACTCCAATCAAATCTCTCTTTCTCATGGTAAACTCTCCTTTCCTTTTGCCACCGCCTTGTTTTCATTTTCTGATTCTTATTCTAACCATATTTTATGAAAAACTTGTGTTTCAAATCTGAAGAGAATATGTTTTCAGCGTGAACATCGTGTGAAAAAGTAAGCCTGACCGCTTCTTTTTATACCACTATTTCGGTATCTGTTATTACTATCTGCGGTTTTATGTCAAACGGCGCCGCTTCGATCTGGTCAACAACCTGAAAATCATATGCCATCGCAGCCGTAACAATCTTTGCCATATGGTACCGTTCCAGATATCGGTCATAATAACCGCCTCCATAGCCAACCCGGTTTCTGCTCCTATCAAACGCAAGTCCCGGCAGCAGCATCAGAACATTTTGCGGCACTTCCAGTTCCTCTGACACCGGTTCTAAAATCCCCTGATACCCCGGGCGCAGCTGCTCCATCGATTCAATCCGGTAAAATTCCATTTCTTTTTGCTTTACTCTGGGAAGTGCAATCCGTTTTTTGCCCTGCTGCAGCAAAATCCGGAGCATTTCAATCGTATCCGTTTCCGTTCCATATGATGCAAACGCAAAAAGGACCTCTGCCTGCTCCAAAGCAGGAAGGGATAAAATCCGCTCCCGTATTTGCCGGTCCTTTTTTGCCCGGCTCTCAGGATCCAGCTGCTGCCGAAGCTGTCTGCCTCTTTTTCTGGCTTCTTCTTTTGTCATCCTTTTAGCGCCCCTTTTTCTTTCCGCGGTTTTTTTTCAAATCCACCTTTGTGCCATCCGGATTTACCACGGTCACATGATCGAGCTGGCTGCGAATATTATTCCTGATGGATTGGATATATTCCTGCCTAAGCTCCGCCTGTTCTTTCTTCTCTTCCTCTGATAAGCCTTCTTTTTTTGACTTATGATACAGCTCATTGATTCTCGCAATCTTTTTTTCATCCATCCCGATTTATCCTCTCTTTTTCTTCTGAATTTTAATATAAATATAGGAAATCATACTTTTTGCGCCTGTTTTACGATCTGCTCCGCCACCCGGATCCCATCCATCGCCGCAGAGGTAATTCCGCCCGCATATCCGGCGCCCTCTCCGCATGGATAGATTCCCCTGATATTTGCCTGCAGCGCGTCATCCCGCACCACGCGGACCGGCGATGACGTCCTGCTCTCCACGCCTGATAAAATCGCATCCTCCCGGTCATAACCGCAAAGCTTTTTCCCAAATAGCGCAATTCCCTCTCCCACAGCCTCTGATATTGCTTCCGGCAATACCTCTTTCAGATTTCCAAAAGCATAGTCGCCTTTCATCTGACAGGAAAAACCGCCAAACGTGCTGCTCTTCCTGTTTTGCCTAAAATCGCCAAACAGCTGAACAGGAATCAGCCCATCTGCCTGCCGGTAAGCTGCTTTTTCCAGTTTTCTCTGATATTCCATTCCCGCCAGCACATCATTTCCGCCAAAATCCTGCGGAGACACTGTCACAACGATTGCACTGTTTGCATTTTTCCCATCCCGTCCATAATCGCTCATGCCGTTTACCGCAAGCATTCCTTTCTCTGATGAAGCATTGACTACATAGCCTCCCGGACACATGCAAAAAGAATACACACCGCGCTTTTTTTCTGTCTGGGCGGTCAGTTTATATTCCGCTGCAGGAAGCTTTTTATAAAAATCACCATAGCGGAGCTGCCCAATCATTTCCTGTGGATGTTCCAAACGCACCCCCACTGCAAACGCCTTTTGCTCCATCAACACCCCACGCTCCTTCAACAGCAAAAAGGTATCTCTTGCACTGTGCCCCATCGCAAGAAGCATCTGCCGGCACGGTATTTCAGCCTCCTTTCCCTCCCGCACAAAACGCACCGCGCGCAGACTTCCATCTTCCACTCGAAAATCGGTCAGCTTCGTGCCAAAAAATATTTCTCCGCCCAGTGAAATAATTTCCTTGCGAATGGCCTTTACGACTGTCTTTAACCGATCGGTTCCAATATGCGGTTTCTGCAGATACAGAATTTCAGACGGTGCGCCAAAGAAAACAAAGGTTTCCAATACTTTCCGGTTTCTGCCGGATGCATCCTTTACTAACGTATTCAGCTTTCCATCCGAAAATGTCCCTGCGCCGCCTTCCCCAAACTGAACATTACATTCCTCATCCAGTACGCCGCCTTCCCAAAAACGGCTGACCGTTTTCTGTCTGGAATCTACATCCTGCCCCCGCTCTAAAACGATTGGCATCCTCCCAGCTCTGGCTAACTCCAATGCCGCAAACATCCCTGCCGGCCCAAAGCCGACCACAACGGGGCGGCACTTTGATTCACCCCTGCCACTACATGTTCCGCCAGGCACCTGCGCCCTGTCTGCACAGCCATTCCCCGCCGCTTTCCACCAGACATCCTTTTTCCCATATCTTCTAAGTACCTTCCTCTCCTCCGGACAGGAAAACTCAATCTGGTAAATGCACTGAATCTGCTGCTTTCGTCTGGCATCCAGCGATTTTTTCAATATGGTTAATTCCGTGATCTGCTCTCCTTTCAGCCGCAGGCATTTTGCCGCCTTTTTTCTGACCAGCTCCAGTTCCTGTTCGCCGATAACCCCTTTTTTCAAAAGCCCGGCAGGAACCGATGCCATTACCTGCTCCAACGGCAGCTTCAACTGATTCATATGTATCATTTTAATTGTTCCTTTCCGATTGCGTGCGCTGCAAGATAACCTGTTGTCCATGCCCACTGCAGATTATATCCCCCGCAAATGCCATCTACATCCAAAAGCTCTCCCGTCAGAAACAGCCCCCTGCAAAGCTTTGACTCCATTGTATCCGCAAAAACCTCATCCACAGACACTCCCCCTGCAGTAACCTGCGCTTTTTCAAAACCACTGACGGCTTTCACCGGAAGCTTCAGCTGTTTAATTTTATGCGCTGTTTTTTCCAGCTGCTGTGCCGAGACACGGTTTGCTTTTCTTTTGATATCTTCTCCGACAATGCAAAACAGCGCCGACACAAAACGGTCCGGCAGCATTCCATCCAGCAGATCACCAAACGACTGCGCATCATTGTACGCTTTTCGGCGGCACAGTTCCTGCAAAAGAGATTCCTCTTCCATTTGCGGCAACGCATCTAAATAAATGCTAACGTGTTTTCCCTGCCCTAAGCTGACTGCTGCAAAACGGCTAAGCTGAAAAACCGGAATTCCGGATATCCCCTGTGCTACCAACTGAATTTCCCCCTGATCAACATGCCGTATCGGACTGCCTTCCACCTGAAGCATAACCCTGCCCTGCAGCCTTGCTCCGCTCCAAAGCTTTGTAAAACGCCCCTCTAACACCAGTGAAGTAAGCGCCGGAACCGGAGAAATAACCGTATGTCCAAGCTGTCCTGCAAGTACATAGCCATCTCCTGTACTGCCATGAACCGGAGACGCCTTTCCGCCCACTGCAAGCACAACCGCACCCGCCTGATAGCTTTCCCGTTCCGTCACAATACGAAACAGGCTTTGGCGCTGCCTTTCGTCCCGCCCCTGCCCCGAAGCTGACTTTTGTTCCATTTTTTCAAGCGATACTACCGCTTCCTCTGTATGTATCTCCACCCGGAGCCTGACAAGCTCCCGCTCCAATGCACGCAGCACGGAAGAAGCCTGTCCTGACGCCGGATAGATATAACCGTCCCGCTCTCTTGGCAGTATTCCAATTTCTTCAAACCATTTCATCGTCTGATCACTTCCAAACCGCTGCAGCGCTTCCCATGGAAAGGACGCCGCACTGCTGTGGTAACAGGCCGGCTCCTGATAACGGTTTGTAAAATTACATTTCCCATTTCCCGTTGCCAGAAGCTTCTTTCCCAAACGGTTCTTTTTTTCCAAAAGCAATACACGGAAACCCTGGCGTGCCGCCTCAATCGCCGCAAACATTCCAGAGGCGCCGCCTCCGATCACACAAACTTCCACACTACGCATTATCAGCCATTCCTTCTCTATCCATTCAAAACATTACTATATCAGGAAGAAAAATTTTCAAGTATACTGTACAACTCTTCCTCATCCTTTACTTCTATTCCCTTTTTCAATGCCTTCCGATCCTCAGCCGGCAGCTTTTTCACCTCAATCCCGGTATATTCATAAATATTTTTCTTATCGCCGTAATAAGCGACAACCTCACCGTCCAGTGCGATCAGATAATACCGGAAATCCACTTTTGTGGTGTCGTAAATCTTTTTTATCACCAGCCGCTCATTAGAAAAGGATACCACACCCATGCTTTGCAGTCCATCTAAAAATTCCTCAGCCGGCACATTATCCATATAATTTTGACAATACTGGTCCGCCGTCTCTCTGGTACCTCCCACCAGATCACTTGGCAATGTCTCATATTCCGTGACAGTCGTATCCTCCGCCGCGTCATATTTCTGAACCTGATAGATTGTATCGACATCCAGCGTAGTCTCCTGCGTACTCGTCTGCACTTCTTCCTCCCGGCTGTTTTCCACAAGGCGTTCCACCACCTCTGTCGCAGTATCCTCCAGCTGCTCTGTTACATAGACTTCAACCTGCTCCGAGAGACGAAGCTCATAGTCCGTCTGCATTTCCTCCATTTTCTGCAGCGTTCCCTGATACGCAGCAAAGCTTCCCACTGCTGCGCAGGCAACTATCCCGGCTGCTTTTAAGCCTGTTATCATTTTATCATTCATCTGCATTACCGTGCCTTTCCGTTTTCTATTCTTTTAGTCTGCACGGATATTTTAGATTTATACAAAAATTTCAAAATCAGCCTATTGCCAGACGCCCTGTTCCAGAAAACGATCTACCCGCTCTCTGGCTTTTTTTACCACACTTTCATCAAAACCGATCAGTTCAAGCAGACGAATGGCGTTTCTTGATGCTGCCCTTCCCTTCCTTAGTTTATAATCAAATGAAATGTCGCCATCTTCCAGAATTTCTTCAAAATGATAATTGTCAAACCAGCCCTCTAACAGATAAGTCAGCTCAATGTCATGCGTCGCTGCAAAACAGATGGCATTTTTCCCGGCAAGCTCCTGCAAAAGCTGCGAAGAAGCAGCTACACGCTCCACTGTATTGGTACCGCGAAGAATCTCATCAATAAAGCAGAGCACAGGAATATCGGATTCTTCCACACCGCGAAAAATCCGCTGCAGCGATTTGATCTCTACAATAAAATAGCTCTCCTGAGACAAAATATTATCTCGCAGCGCCATGGAAGAATACACCCGAAAAAAACTTCCCTGGTATTTTTTTGCCAAAACAGTATGAATCGTCTGGGCAAAAATCGCATTGACCGCAAGCGCTTTAATAAATGTTGATTTTCCAGAAGCATTTGAGCCGGTAATCAAAACACTTTTATCCATATGAATATCATTCTTTACTGGTTTTTGAAGCAGCGGATGATACAATCCCTCTGCCGCAAGCCTGTTTCCTTCTAGAGCAGCCTGTCCCAGCTGCGGCACACAATATTCCTCAAGCATTGTGCGGTAAGAGGCAACCGCAAGCATACTTTCCAGCCATCCGGTCAGACGGTAAATTGCAAGCAGGTCAGTCTGATATTTCTGTACTTCACGAATCATGGTGCCGATTTTAATCAAATCCACATGAAAGAAAATCCGCACATAATCAAACACCGCATTAAAAAGGACCGACGAGGCCGAATTTCCCCCTGAAATTAAAAAATGAAAACGGGAAAATTTATGAAATTTTCCTGACAGCTCCCGCAATTGTGCAAAATACGATTCGCATCCGGGCAGATCAAGATCACCAAGCTTTTCCGACTGACGGATAATTCCCAAAATAAACTGAAACAGCGCCAGGTTTTCTACAATCGCCGCTTTTTCCTTATAATAAAAATATATATTGATGCCCATCACAGAAAAAAGCAGAATCAACATTACAGCGGGCGCTGCGATGAGTGACACAGCGGCGCCCGCAAGCACAAGTGCTGCCAGTACATGCGGAAAACGCCTGATATTTTTCAGATTTTTTGTCTCATTTAAAAATTCATAAACGGAAATTCTGTCTGTCTTTCCAATACCGCTAAGCAGAATTTCAAACTCCATCCTCTGCCCTGCATTCTCCTGAAAGCTCTGAATCACCTTTTCCCGCTCCTCTAGAACTTTTGCATCAAAAACCGGGCTGCGCAAAAGATGATAAAAATATTCTTCCCCTGCAGAAGTCCTTGTATGGTTCAGTCTGGAAAAAATTGTGTCCATATCCAGATCATTCCATGTAATCGAATCAATCTGTGCCTTCCCCGGACTATGTTCATGGAAATAACGGATATTTTTCATGATACGGTCAGAATATTCATCTCTTGTACAGCATCCCCATTCCTGCTCCATCAGCCGGCTCTTCTGTTTGTGATCATATTTCCGGTCAAACACTGACTGAATGGCAAACAAAATGATCAATACAATAAGCACGAATACTATTTTAACCCAAGCTTCCATCTTTCACCTCATGCCGCGCCCGCAGAAAGCGGCTAATGTTGTTTGTTTACGCCAAAATTGCCGGAAAGAAACTTTGTCTTTCCGGCAAATCATTTTTAAGGTTTATGTTCCGGCAAATATTACATAACTCGGCCGATCTTGATTGGCTTACGGTAGTAAGCATTGGAAATCTTAATCCCGTCTCTCGCATTGCTTGCATGAATAATCTGCCCATTTCCGATGTAAAGCGCCACATGGCTGACAGATCCGCTTCCATAGAAGAACAGGTCGCCGACCTGTACATCACTGGAACTGACCGTTTTCGTAGCAGCCGCCTGCGCGGAAGATGTCCTTGGCAGTGAATAGCCAAAATGGCTGTAGATGCTCATTGTAAAACCGGAGCAGTCTGTTCCATTGGTAAGGCTCGTTCCTCCCCAGACATAACGATTGCCTAAAAACTGCATCGCATAATCAACAATGGAGCTTGCCGTGGAGGATGAGTCAGAAGATGTTCCGGAGGATTTCTTCTTTTCCTGTTTAATGGTCACTGCACGGTTCAATTTATATTTTAAGGATACAAAATCCTTGCTGACAAACATCTTTTCATTGTCAATGGAAAGCATAACCCAGTTGTCCAGATCGTCATACATTTCGGACAGGTCAACCTCACTGACATCTTTCTTACTGCAATATTTTGATATATATGTTTTTATATAATCCTTTGTCAGATTTTCCTTTTCAACTGTATAATCCTCATCCTCTGACAGCTGGTCATAAATCCGTGAATCCGTCGTTGGCAGGAAACGCACATTTAACGTCTCTGTCTTGACAACCGCTTTGAGCGTAGCAACCTTAAGCGCTTTCTTCTCTGCTGCTTCACCCGTAATCAGATATTCCGCTTTTACGTATCCTCTGACACTGCCCGACTCAATCTTTGCCCAGCCCTTTTTTACGGAAATAACATTACAGCCGGTGTTCTTTGTCATCTTACCAATGATTTTTCCTGACTCACTCGCTGTCTTACGTACATTCAGATACGTATCGACATCGGCAATGCCCAATTTATCGTATTTCAGATTCAGTTTAATCTTTTTTTCTTTTTCCTTCTGCTCTTTTGAGGCTGCCTCTTTTTCCTCCGCTTCCTCGGCCTGCGCCTCTTCTTCTTTCTGCGCCTCAGTTTCTTCCTCTTGTGCAAGCTGAATCACAGTCTCACAATAATGATCCAGTGAAAGAGTGATTCCTGCCAGCGGTTTTTCCTCAAGCAGTGTAGAATTAGTAGCCTCTCCTGATAACGGTACAAACATGCATGCTGCCAATGCAGCCAGACCTATTGTCATTACCTGAATACTTTTCTTCCTCATAAAACACTCCGTTCTTACTACATGTACCGCCTGTACATGTATATCCTGATTTGTACTATCCTATCAATGTAATTATTACAAAAATATTACAAAGAACGAGTAAAGTATAACAACTTCCGTAATATTTGTCAAGGAAAAACTGCATTGCCCATAGTAACAATAGTTAAATATAGTAACAATAGTTAAATAATGATACACACCAGTCCGCCATTGCTGTCATTAATCACCTTCTGGATGGTTTCCTGCAGCTTTACCTGGCTCTCATCCGTCAGCCGGTTGACTTTGGTATCCATTCCTTCCTCAACAAGCTGCTGTACGGTTTTCCCAAAAATATTGGTATCCCAGATGGATTCTTTCCCATCCGTACTCTGTCCGGATATATATTGAATCAAATCTTGTGCCTGCTGCTGCGTTCCAACAATCGGTGCAATCTCTGTCTCAATGTTTGCCTGAATCAGATGGACAGATGGGCTAACCGCCTTAATCTTAACGCCATATTTATTGCCATGCCGTATCAGCTCCGGTTCGTCAATCATAATTTCATCTACCCCCGGCGTAATCACCCCATAGCCCTTCCGATGCACCTCATTCCACGCATCGCCAAATTTCTCAATATCTTTTTTCTTTTCCACATATTCCTTCAAAAGATGAATCAGCTGATATTCTCCTTCAATCTCCGTTCCCACCAGTTCACTTAATATCTGATAATATCTGCTGTCATCAAATAGCACATCTACCGATATCATTCCGTTTTCCATCCCCATATGGCTGATGCGGAATTGCTTGATCACTTCACTGTCTACTGCCATGTTTTCCTCATTCACGTCGCAAATCCTGGAAACTTTATCTAAAATTGTGCGCACCTTTTCAATCAGATCTGCTTTCAGCCAATGCTCCTGCGGCAGCATTTCCACCCATTTCGGCAGCTGGAACGCAATCTGCCTGACTGGAAATGAAGCAAGAATTCCCTCCATAATACTCTGTATATCCTCACTGCGCAGCTGATTGCAGTTTACTGCCAAAACCGATACGCCATATTTTTGATTCATTTCGGCAGCCAGCTGAACCGTTTCCTCACTGTATGGCTTTGCCGAATTTAAAAGAACCACAAATGGTTTTCCGATTTTTTTAATTCCTGAACCGTTCTTGTCTCTGCCTCAACATAAGATTCCCTTGGAATCTCACCAAAGCTTCCATCCGTTGTCACAACAATTCCAATCGTGGAGTGTTCATGAATCACCTTTCTGGTGCCATATTCTGCTGCCTTTGTAAATGGCATTGGCTCCTTCGACCACGGCGTCATAACCATTCTCTCATTATCTTCTTCCAAAAGTCCTTCTGCTTCTTTTACTATGTAGCCAACGCAGTCAATCAGCCTCACTTTAACAGACTGATCACCAAATAAATTAACAGATACTGCTTCCTTTGGAATAAATTTGGGCTCTGTCGTCATGATCGTTTTTCCGTCCGCCGACTGCGGAAGCTCGTCAACAGCCCTTGTCCTGTCATGCTCATCCGTAATGCCTGGCAATACCAATAATTCCATAAACCGTTTAATAAACGTAGATTTCCCAGTCCGGACCGGGCCACATACGCCCAGATAAAACTCGCCCTTTGTACGTTCTGCCAAATCACTGTATACCTGAAAACTTCCCATAGTCCCTCCTCACTTAATCTTTTCTTTCTTTTGCGCTTTATTATTACTTATGCGCTTCCTGGGAAAATATTCCTAAATATACCTGATATCCATCTTAAGCGTTACAGCCGCAAACGACTTACCACAATATCACCTATCCATGCAAACAACTTACCACAATATCATCTATCCATGCAAACAACTCATCCAAATCATAATCTCCCGCATGAGGCAGATTCCATGGGGAAGCGTAATCCACCTCACAGCCGATTTCCCTAAGTTTTAAACATAAAATTGCCGAAATTGCAATAGAGGTATCTCTGTCGCACTCGCCATGCCTCACCCGAAAATATTTTGCAGTTTCTGCCTTGTTATCATCTATATAATACATGGGATTAAGCATTTTAATCGTCTTTTCTCTTGCCATGAAACCATTTGCCATGCTATGGGCTGCACTATATTCCGTAAAATGGGCAAAATCATTAACTTCATCGCCAAACAAATGATTTTCCACACTTTTCATTGTTACATCATCAAATGAAGGCGCTGTTTTCATCCTTGTTATGTCTCTGGCATATCCCGAAAAATCCATATCAACCGTCCTGCCGTTTTTGATTACAAGCCACTTTTTGCCGGATAAATCATCGCCGCGATCAAAAGCGGTCTGTGCGGACGAAAGAATAATGGATTTAATATATTCTTTAAAGCTGCCGTTCCCTTTTTTGTCCAATGTCAAACTATCACCGTTTTCACTCTTTAAGTTAAGGCTGTTCAAATAAACCGGAAACAGTGCACTTTCCTCCCTGGAAATTTTAATTTGTGCATCATTCATCACACCGTCAACCGGTGTAAAAGACGGTCTGCCGCCCTCAGACATATGCATTTCACTTCTATGATAATCGTAAATTCCATCAAATTGCCATTCGTACGCCATATCAGCATGATCGAGATTGATAATCGGACAATAGCAGGATGCAGCAAAAACCGAATCATCTCCTTGAGGAACACCAATTTCATCGAGACATTCTTCGTAATCAGGATGATTTGCAGTTACACCAGCCAAACAGGATAACGCTCCACCTGCACTTGTTCCGTTCGTAATAATTTTTTTGTCATCGCCCGGAATTTCATTTGCGAACCTATGCAAATATCGAACTGCCGCCTTGTAATCCACAATGCAGGCAGGTGCTTTTCCATAATTTTTGCCGTCTTCGTCTTTAAGTGTTCTGCCCCTGATAGCAGGAGAAGCAACCACATATCCATGCAAAAGAGCGTGCCTGATTGTATTGTTTTCACTTGGTTCTTCTTGTTTTGCAGGACAATACCCTCCAACAGCATTTGGCATAAAAATCGGTGCAGTATTTAAGGTATAGCCATTTATACTTTGGCCGTCATAATACACCGCAGGGATATAAATATTCATTCTATGAAAATCCTTAACCGGCTTATCAGCAAAAATGATATCACGATATGCACGGTAAAAAAATTTGTTGCCGTCTATTTCTACGGATTCAACCTTGTAATTATTTTTTTCAAAAACCATTATGTTTCACCTCTAAACTTATTGTGGAGTCCCGGAAGCTCTGAGACTTTGATTTTGTTGTTTTTATAACACCAGTCCCGTTTTCCGCCGATTACTTCTATGCTCTCCGCCCTGTACTGCACTGTAATCAGCAATATTCAATATTTTTTGCAAATCCTTCTTATCCGAAATCCACAGTCGTATTCTATAAATCATCCGATGACAATTTGCACACAGCATAGCCATATCCTTTATTTCGGTTCCTTCCCCTCCTTTCATTTCAAACACCGGTTTCATATGATGAGCTTCTATAATTTCTTTTGGCTCTTTTTCATCTTATCACTTAAATTATTAAGAAACAATAGTTACCGCATTATCTCCTATCTAAATGGTTTTTTTTGATGTACGCAAACCCAAAAATGAGTGACAAACTCAGAAAACACATATTTTAAAATTCGAAATTTGCACCGGCTACATTATGTTATCACTCTGACAGATTGCAGCAAATGGACGAATCAAGATACAGCATTTCCCTGAAAAAAACGGTATAGTCAACTGAATGACTATACCGTTTGCGCCGCTGCTGCCGACGCTTTGCGATTCCAATTTAAAGAGTAAGATTTTTGCCATATTCATAGCCTCTCAGGAAATTCTCCCAGAAATCCGTAGATACTCCTGAGTTGGCACTTGCGATCAGTAAAATAATAAAAATAACAACTCCGACCGCAGAACAAACAACGCCGGCTGTCGCCATTGATTTTCCCGGTCTGTGCTGCTGCAGAGAAATCATAGAAAGAACAAATCCCACGATACCAAAAATTAATCCAAACCAGGAACAACAACATACAATCGACAAAATTCCCAATACCATTCCGGCAATGGCAAATCCCTGATTATTTAATGTATTATTTCGCGGCATCTGACCATAATACTGCTGGTCCATATTCGGCTGCCCATAACCGTTCTGCTGGTACTGCTGGTTCACAT
>JAJQGL010000117.1:21914-26504 GCA_021200535.1 Clostridiaceae bacterium
TGCTGGTCCATATTCGGCTGCCCATAACCGTTCTGCTGGTACTGCTGGTTCACATCTGGCTGCCCATAACCGTTCTGCTGGTACTGCTGGTTCACATTTGGCTGCTCATAGCCGCCCTGCTGGTACTGCTGGCCCGCATTTGGCTGCTCATAGCCGCTCTGCTGGTACTGCTGACTCGCATCTGGCTGCTCATAGCCACTCTGCGTATCCGGTGCTTTTATATACCCATCTTTCTGCTCTGAAAAATCATCTTGATTCCAATCGTCATTTCCCATACGAATCCTCCATTTCTGCAAACCATATTCTCTGGCTTTTTCCTTTTTTCGATCTGTCAGCTTACACCAACTATGTATCCACACACTCGCATCTATTCTGTCATGAATTTGCAATTCCATCATGAATTTAACGATTCATGAGAATCTTGTTGCGCTCTCACATGCAAGCATGCTCGATCCGCTTATCATTCTATCATACTCTTTTTATTTATGCAATCCACTGGATATGAAAGCACAGCAGTAAAATATTTTTTGCGGCAAACTGTAACAGAGTAATGCCAAGCCCGATATAAACATACACTGCCCGAAAACGCATAAACGGCAGTTTTCCGTGCGACACCACGCACAAAAGTCCGCGAAACAGATAACATGCCAGCACAAAAAAAGTATATATAACAGCGGGATGATAAAGAATACTTCCCATCCAGTCTCCTTGCAGCAGGCACAGCAGCGCTCTGGTGCCGCCGCAGCCGGGGCAATATAATCCACTGCTTTTGCGCACCCAGCACTCAAATAAAAAGCTCTTCCAGGACAGAGGGGTTACCTCTACCAGAAAAACAAAAAATAACGCCGCCAAAACAATTCCCATTCCGGTTTTCCAGATAACATAATCCGGTTCTTTCTTATATGAGTACATAAATCAATTCATCCTCCTGCGCTATTCTTCCGCTAAAAATGCTTCGAACCCATCCGAATACCACACCTTTTCATCCCTGGTAATAAACATTGCATAAACCCCATCCAGCGAATCAATATACTCCAATCCCTTTTCCCTGCCCAGAGAAAAGCAGGTTGTGGAAAGGCCATCACCATCCACGGATTTTTCTGAAAGAATCGTAACCGCCATTAAATCATTTTGATACGAATAGCCCGTTTCCGGATCAAGAATATGGTGATACAACACCCCATCCTGTTCAAAAAAACGCTCATAGATACCAGAAGACACCACAGAAATATCCTGCACCTTCACCACAGCAACCGTTTCATTTCTATCCGCAAATGGCTGCTGAATCCCTATTTGAAACGGCTTATCCTGCTCCTTACTGCCAATGCACAGCACATTTCCGCCCAGATTAATTACGCCGCTGGTAACCCCCTGTTTCTCAAGATAGTTCTTTAGGGCATCTGCAATATAGCCCTTTGCAATGCCTCCCAGATCAATCTCCATCCCCGGAACCGAAAAGCAAAGACTTTTTTTATCCTGCTCTGTATGGTCTGTCGTTAAAGAAAGGTTCTGATAATCCACCTTTTTTCGTGCTTCCTCCAACAATGCTTCATCCGGCACAGCTGAATTTTCACCTGAAAAATCCCATAGAGAGGTCAATGGCGCTATCGTAATATCAAATGCACCTCCTGACTGCTCGCAGTAATATAAACCCTTCTTTAAAATTTGAAACATCTTTTCTGAAATATTGACCGAAAAGCTTCCATCCTGACCAATGACAAAATCTGCCGGATTGTTCTCCGAACAATTTTCCCGGATATAATCCGCCGGAGATTGTTCCCCATTCTGAACAGCTTCCTCATACAACAAAGACAGCTCATTAATCTGATATAGCTCACTGTTTTCTGCCGTGCGGCTAAAAATCCGTTCATACTCACTGCACTTGCTGATACAGTGGTTTAATACTTTCTGGTTTCCACCCTCATAAAGCGTAATGGTATATGTCGTGTCAAACGCAAAGCCACTGACTGTAAGCGTTTCCGCATCACCTTTATGATATCGGTAAACAGCAGCCAGAATACCTGCCGCTACGATCACAATGCCCGCCAGCAAAAGTCCTGCTTTTGTGCATTTCAAACCATTTTTTCCGGTCGCTGTTTCATGAAACTCCTTTTCGCCCATTCTATTCTCCGTTCCGAAGCGTTTCACACTGCTGCGGCATCTCCTTTTCCTGCTCTGTAAAATCTGCCTGCCCCAGCATTTCCTTCTCCTGCTTTGTAAGCTCTGCCTGCTCCAGCATTTCCTTCTCCTGCTCTGTAAGCTCTGCCTGCTCCAATAGATCCGGCCGCCTCATTGCCGTGCGAATTACCGACTGCTCCCGATACCACTCTGCCAAAAGCCTATGATTGCCAGATAGCAAAACAGACGGCACCTTTTTTCCACGCCATTCTTCCGGCCTGGTATATTGCGGATATTCCAGCAAATGATCCGAAAACGACTCTGTCTGTGCCGATAAGCCATTATTTAAAACACCCGGCACCAGCCTTGAAACGGCATCCATTATGACCAGCGCCGGAAGCTCCCCTCCCGTCAGCACATAATCTCCAATCGATACATAATCGGTCACAATTTCTTCCAGCACTCTTTCGTCAATTCCCTCGTAGTGGCCGCACAAAAAAATCAAATCACTCTCAGACGCAAGCTCCTGCGCCATCTCCTGCGAAAATACCTTTCCCTGCGGGGACAGACAGATCACTCTTGGCTCCGGCTGTTCCGGACATTGTGTCCTGACTGCCTGAAAGCAGCGGTAAACCGGTTCCGCCTGCATCACCATGCCGGCACCCCCGCCATAAGGATAATCATCCACCCGGTTATGTTTATTCTGCGCATAATCCCGGATATTTACTGCATTCACCTGAATATACCCGGCTTTTATTGCCCGGCCGGTGATACTCACCTGCATTGCCTCTATTATCATCTCCGGAAATAATGTCATAACATGAAAATTCATTTGTCTTTTCCTCACCTTTTTTTCTTTCAGAATCTGTACCGCAAGCCTTCCGGCGAAAACCCTGCCTGCTCATGCCTCTGAGAGCGCAGCTGCAATCCCGACTACTAATTCGTGAATTGTTTTTCCTGCACAGTGAAACGTAATATCTGCATATTTTTCATAAAGCGGAACGCGCTCCCGGTACAGCGATATAAGAGACTGCCCCGAACGCATGGACACGCCCCGCTGGTTTAAATCCCCCAGCCTCTCTTCCAGCTCGGCATACGGCAGTTCCAGATAGAGCACGATGCCAGTCTGCTTCAAATGACGCATTGCTTCTTCTCCATAAATCACGCTTCCCCCAGTAGCAATAACTGTGTTTTCTACATGAATGGATTGATTCACCTGATTTTCAATCTGGTTAAATCCATCCTGTCCCTTTTTTTCTATGATCTCATGCAAAAGCATTCCCTCCGTCTGCTGTATCAGCAAATCGGAATCCAGAAAATCATATCCCAGCTTCTTGGCCAGCACGACACCAATCGTACTCTTTCCTGCTCCCGGCATTCCAATCAAGATAATATTACGCATCTGCATCCTCCTGTTTCTATACATTTTCAAGACTTGCCCGCAGGTCTTGGGATATGCCCCTGCACCGCACGAAGAATGCCGTACAACTCCTTTCAAATTGTACGGCATTTCCTCTCGTATTTTCAAACAGAAAATTTACTGTCCTGTTCCCTTTTTCAATTCCAACACCCTAAGTTCTTCTTCAAAATCTCCTCGCAGCTTAAATGCCCTCGCACTTTGATCTGAATTTGCATTTACCAGTTTCCCATATTGGATAAACAAAGAGCAAAATTCAATTTTTTCTTTCAGTTCCTTTTCCTCCATTTCAAACTTGTTCATGATGATTCCCTCCTGTGATTTTTGTCAAAGAACTATTCGTATAGCCGTTATTCAATATCTCTTGCATCGTGCAGGGAGAAAATCTATTACACCAATACAACGAATATGAAATAATTGCCATCTGGATATTTTCATGCTCTTGTTGCGCTCTTACATGCTGTGTTTGCATATACGCAGGATTTACTGAAACCTGTGTATGAACGCCTTTGCGTTCATTATAGCATAATTTATAGAAAAAAAGCATGTGTTTCCCTTAATTATCAGCCAGAATATTCTTAAATTTATCTAAACTCCGATGCCCGTTTTTCAATTAACCGGACTTATTGCGCAGAATAAATCATTCTGTTTTCTTTCTTTTTTCCAAATCGGCGCTGTCAAGCAGAACCGTGAACGGTCCGTCATTTTCCAGGGAAACTTTCATATCTGCGCCAAAGCTTCCCGTCTCAATCCGGTTCACCCGCTGCCTGCAAAGCTCGACAAAGCTCTCGTAAAGCTCCTCTGCCTTTTTAGGTTCTAAGGCATCGGTAAAACTGGGGCGGTTACCCTTTCTGCAATCTGCATACAGGGTAAACTGGCTAACCACCAAAACATCCCCTTCGATATCCTGCACGGATAAATTTATTTTGTCGTTCTCATCCGAAAAAATACGCATTTTCGTGATTTTGTCTGCACACCGTTCCAGCAGACCCGCATCATCACCATTCACCGCTACCAGAAAAATCAAAAGCACCTTTCCAAATACTCCCACTGTT